>JBGOWC010000047.1:0-9232 GCA_041478415.1 Terriglobia bacterium | reverse complement strand
CTCTACGGTGTGGTCTCCTACATGGTTGCCCAGCGCAGAAACGAGATCGGCATCCGCATGGCGCTTGGCGCGGGCCGCCGCGATGTCTTGGCGATGATCCTGCGCAACGCCGGAACGCTCGTTGGCATCGGGCTTGTCGTGGGGACGATTCTGGCCCTCCTGGCGGCGCGCACGGCGAGCGCGCTGCTTTTTGGCCTGCCCGCGAGCGATACCGGGACGCTTCTGCTGGCGGCTGGCCTACTGGCTGTCGTGGCACTCGCGGCCAGTTATCTTCCCGCCCGCCGCGCGGCAAACCTCGAACCGATGACCGCGCTCCGCGACGAGTAAGTCCCCTCCCCAGCGGCGACTCCGCTGCGGCACGCTCGCAGGAGCCTTGCTGCTACACTCTTCGCTGATGGCGCGACAAAAGCTCGGACAACATTTCTTGGTGGACGCGGGCTGGCGCGAAAAGATCGCACGCGCGATCGGCCTGTCCCCCCACGCCGGTTTTGCTCCAGCGTCGCGGCGCGCGGACATCGCGTGGCTCGAAATTGGCGCGGGGCACGGTGAAATGACCGAGCACCTGGCCGCTACGGGCGCGCCGGTCACGACCCTTGAACTGGACGCAGCGCTCGTTGAACGTCTCCTTCCGTTGCGCGAGCGCTTCCCAAATCTCACAATCATCTCGGGCGACGTTCTGCAAATTGATCTGGGTAAATTTTTCGGGGACCAGAAGTTTCGCGTCTACGGGAATCTCCCGTACTACATCACCTCGCCGATTCTGCATCGGCTGTTTGAGCACGCCGCGAACATCGAATGCATACACGTCGTAATCCAGCACGAAGTAGCGGAGCGGCTGGCCGCGAAGCCCGGCAGCCGCGACTACGGGTATCTTTCCGTGCTGACGCAGTATTTTTCACGGCCGGAGATTGTCTTGCGCATTCCGTGCGGGGCATTTCGTCCGCCGCCGGAAATTACTTCGGCACTGGTCACATTGCGGCTGCCAGGAGCAGGCGCAGCGCTTGCCGTGAAAAACGAACCACGCTTTCTCGACTTTGTGAAACTGTGCTTTGCGCAAAAGCGAAAGACGCTTGTGAACAATCTGCGGGCGATTGCAGGGCCAGAGATTGTACGCGAGGCGCTCGCTGCCGCCAAAATTCGGACGGATGCGCGCGCGGAGCAATTGAGCGTGGAACAGCTCGCGAGCCTCTGCCGGCGATTGATTCTGGAAGCATGAATACGCGCCGCGAAGCGGCGTCAGGAGCGCTTTTCTTTCGCCGCAGCGAGCACGCGGTCCGGATAGTCGCTGATGATGCCGTGAACGCCGGCGGCGATGAGCGCGCGCATGTGAGCAGGATGATTGACTGTCCAGCAGACAAGCTGCAGGTCGCGACGGCGCGTTTCGGCAAGAAGGGCGGGCGTGACGAGATCGCTGCGCACGGCGAGTTGCCGCACACCAGAGGCAACGCCGCGATCGAAAGGGTTTTCGAGCGTGCCGTCGTAGAGGAGAGCGGTCATCAGGGTCGCCTCGCTGCGTCGGAGCGATTCGAGGACGCCGGGATCGAAAGACATCACCACGGCGCGTGCAATCTCGCCGGATTGGCGCAGCGCGCTGACCAGGGCGTGCTCAGCGCCCCAGGTTCCGCCGGGCTTCAGTTCCAGATAAAAAACTACATCGTGCTTGCGGGCGAAATCGAGGACCTCTTCGAGCGTGGGGATGCGCTCGCCGGCGTAGTCGCTGCCAAACCACGAGCCGGCGTCCAGCCGGCGCAAAGCCGCGAGCGATAGGTCGTGCACCGCGCCGTGGCCGTTGGTGGTGCGGTCCACGGTGTCGTCGTGGATGGCCACGAAGTGGGCATCGCGGGAGAACTGAAGATCGGTTTCGATAAAGGTGGCGCCCGCGGCGAGCGCGCGGCGAAAGGCGGCCATGGTATTTTCCGGGGCGTGCCCGGAGGCTCCGCGATGGGCAATCACGAGCATGTCAAAAGATCCCGATGCGCGGAGTGGTCATCTCTTTTCCAAGATGTTCCGTATTTCCTCTGGAGTATCCTAGCAGACGCTCGGAACGATTGCCGGGGCAGCCATCGGAGCTGACTCGGAATCTAAACAAGCGGGGGGCAGGCCTCGTGCGGGAGGAGACCATGAGAAAAACGACATGTAAGTTACTGTTCGCGGTGTTCTTGCTGGCGCCGCTGGCCGGAAACGCTGCCGCGACCATGCGCCAGGATGCACAAAAAAAGCAGCGCGCCGTTGAACCCAAGAGCGTAGACAAGCTAATCAAAGAGGTGCGGCACGAGCTCGTCATGCTGCCGTACTACTCGGTGTTCGATAATCTGGCGTTTTCCATTGACGGCGACAAAGTGACCCTGGTGGGACAGGTAGTCCGGCCATCGCTGAAATCCGATGCGGAAGCGGTCGTGAAGAGCGTCGAAGGTGTCGCTTCGGTTGTGAACAACATCGAAGTGCTGCCGCTTTCGCCCAACGACGACAGAATCCGCCGGGCCGTCTATCGCAGCATTTACCGCAACAACGTGCTGCAACGGTACAGCCTGCAGGCCGTGCCGCCGATCCATATCATCGTGAAAAACGGCAATGTGACGCTGGTCGGAGTCGTCGCGAACGAGATGGACAAGAATGTCGCAAACATTCAGGCGAACCAGGTCAGCGGGGTCTTCTCCGTCAAGAACGAACTGATGGTCGAAGGAAAAGGCAAGTAAGCGGGGTCGGCCGGCCCCTTATAGCGGGGCCGGCGCACTCATTTTTTCATGCCGCGCCGGCCGTACCGGTCCGCGCCATCTGACGCGCGATGCGCCGCGCCGTTTCCTTCAGTGTTTCGGTAATTCGCGGCAGGGTCGTCTCGTTGATTTGCGTCACCGTGCCGCTGACGTTCAGCGCGGCCGCGACACTCCCCAGCGCATCGAACACGGGTACGCCGACGCAGCGCGCGCCGAGTGTGTTCTCCTCATCGTCAAGGGCATAGCCCTGTGCACGCACGCGATCCAATTCCGCCTGGAATCGCGAGATGGTCGTGATGGTCTTCGGCGTTCGCTTCTTCAGGGTGCGCTCCCGCAAGAGCCCTTCCACCTCCGCGCTGGAGAGCCACGCGAGAAGCACCTTGCCGACGCTCGTCGAGTGGACCGCCGACTTGCGCCCCACGGATGTATTCACCTTAAAGAATCCCGGCCCGTCCACCTTCTCCACGTACATCGGCTCGCCCTGATCGAGCACCGCGAGGTGCGAAGTGAGGTGGATGCGTTCGACCATCGCGCGCATGAACGGTTGCGCGACTTCGGCGATGTCCAGATTGGCGTGGGCTTCGCGGCCGAGACTAAGCACTTTCAGACCGAGGCGGTAGCGGCTGCTCTCGGGATCGCGACGCAGGTACCCCCGGCGCTCCAGGGTGCGCAGGATATAGCTCGCGGAGCTCTTCGGGATGCTCAGGCGTCGGCTGATTTCTGAATTGGAGAGGCCGTCGCGGCGCTGCGCGGTGATTTCGAGGATGTTGAGCGCTCTCTCTACGGCGGTAGCGGGGCTGGCGTTGTGGACGGTCATGGGGCAGGGCCTCCGGGCGGTCGTCGTTCCAAGTATAGAATAACCGTTCAATCGTTTGAACAAGGACTTGTGGGCCTGGCGCGGGCCGGATACAAGTAGTTTCGCTAGGCGAACACATGTTCGGCATATTGAACAAGCGATGCCGGAAAGGAACATCCCGACCCACTTTGAGAAAAGTTCTCGCAATGGTTTTCGGAGAACTCCCATCGGCGGGGAGGGGCCCCGAAAGGGACGGAATCCGCGTTCAAAACAAGGGCTTTAGCCGGGCATCTAGGTTTTGGGTTGGTCCGCGAATTGCCAGAGTCGAACAGGGCTCGATGTCATCCAAGAACCGAGGCGAGTGATTCCATGGCCACTGCAGCAATTAGAAACCTCACTTCCCCACCAGGGCGCTTTTCCGGGCGACTCGCGCCGGTGAATACTGCCCCGGTTGGATTTGACGCCGCGCGCGATCTGCCGGAGGGCTTCCTCCAGTTTCTTACGCCGCTGCATGAGGCGCTGACGCCGCGGCAAATCGCGTTGATCGAAAACCGCGAACGGGCGCTGGCGAATGCCCACGCGGGCCGCGGGCCGAACTACCTCCCTGCTTCGACGGCGACGACGACCGACTGGAAAATCGAATTGCCGGAGTGGTGCGCGGATCAGCGCAACCAAATGACCGGGCCCGCCGACGATGCGGAGCTCGTGGTCAAGATGCTGAACTCGGGCGCGCCCGGCGTCATGCTGGACCTCGAGGATTCCACGGCCAACGCCTGGGCGAATCATCGGCGCGGCGTGGCCAACATTCTGGAAGCGCTCGGCGGACGGCTGAACTATTTCGACCGCAAACGCAACCGCACGGTTGCAATTCAGCCGAGCAAGATGGTCATCTTCACGCGGCCGCGCGGTTTGCATCTGCACCAGGCCGGTGTTCTGCCCGGCGCCCTGATGCCGGCGCCGCTCTTCGACGTAGCGTTGATCGCGTTTCAGGTGGATGTCACCGCGCTGAAACATCCGCTGACGTTTTACATCCCGAAATCCGAATCGGCGGAAGAGGCGCTTTGGTGGCGCGATCTCTTCCAGATGATCGAGCGCGCGAAGGGGTTGCCGGCCGGCTCGATCAAGTGCATGGCGCTGGTGGAATCGCATCCGCTCGCGTACCAGATGGAAGAGTTCGCCTACAACCTGCGCGAGCACATCCTGGGATTGAACCTCGGACGCTGGGACTACATGGCCAGCCTGATTCATTTCAACCTGGAAGATCCGAACTGGGTGCTGCCGGACCGCAACACGATTCCGCACAACGTGGCTTTTTTCCAAAATCTGCGAAATCTTTTGCCGGAAATCTGCCATAAGCACGGCATGCTGGCGATCGGGGGAATGACTGCGCTGTATCCGAGCCGTGAAGACGCGGAGCTGAATGCGCGGGCGCTCGCGGTGCTGGCGGAAGACAAGAAAAATGAAGCGCTCTGCCTGATGGATGGCGCATGGACGGGCCACCCGGACCAGAACGCCATCGCCGTGGGGCAATTCCCCGTTCCCAATCAGGTACACGCGCGGCCGGAGAACGCCAAAGCCAATCCCGAGTTGCGACCCGTGCCGCGGGGCGTCGGCAAGCGCACGCTCGCGGGCACTCGCGCGGCGGTACGCACGGTCATCCGTTATCGCAATGGAGTGCTGAACGGCCGCGGCGCGAGTCTCCTCGACGGTTACATGGAAGACCTTGCAACGGACCGCATCTACCGTCTGATGATCGCGCAAAGGATGAAGCACTCGGCGCAGGTCGAGATTCTCGGCGACGACGGCAACCCGGTGAATCATACGCGGGAGCTCGTTCATCGAATCTTCGACGAGGAGCTGGACCACTTGCTGGCGCCGATTCCCGTGGATGCCAACGGCGAGGCAGGCAAGCTGCGCGAGGCACGGCGCATCAGCGAAGAGATGATCCGGCAAGGAGAATTCACGCCGGCGTAGATCCGGTTTTTGTAGGGGCGGACTTTGGCTTGCCCTGAGTTTCGAAGGTTCTGACCACTTTTAGTTCTTCACGACCCACGAAGGAGACGCGGATGTCAACCAACGGCGCGAATGGCTCGAACGGAACGAACGGCAAGGCACACTCGGATTGGACCGCGAACTCCCGCTGGTCGGGGATCACGCGCTCGTATTCGGTTGCGGACGTACTGCGGCTGCGCGGCTCGGTGCAGATCGAATACACGCTGGCGCGGCTCGGCGCGGAACGGCTCTGGAACCTGACGCACAGCGATGCCTATGTTCCCGCGCTCGGCGCGGTGACCGGCAATCAGGCCATTGAAATGGTGCAGGCCGGACTAAAGGCCATCTACGCGAGCGGCTGGCAAGTCGCGGCCGACGCCAACACCGCGGGCGACGTCTATCCCGACCAGAGCCTGTATCCGTGCGACAGCGCTCCGGCGCTGGTGAAGAAGCTCAACCGCGCGTTGCTCCGCGCCGATCAGATTGACAGCGTCGAGGGCCGCAACGCCACGTACTGGTTTGCGCCCATCGTTGCCGACGCCGAAGCGGGCTTCGGCGGTTCGCTCAACGCCTACGAATTGATGAAGGCCATGATTGAAGCTGGTGCCGCGGCAGTCCACTTCGAGGACCAGCTCTCTTCCGCCAAGAAATGCGGGCACCTGGCCGGCAAGGTCGTCGTCCCGACGCGCGAATTCATCGAAAAACTCACCGCGGCGCGCCTCGCGGCGGATGTCTGCGGCGTGCCCACGATTCTGATCGCGCGCACGGACGCCAACAGCGCCGGGCTGCTGCTCTCCGACGCCGATCCGCGCGACCGCCAATTCATCCACGGCGAGCGCACACCGGAAGGCTTCTTCCAATTCCGCGGTGGCCTTGACGCGGCCATCGCGCGCGGCCTCGCGTACGCTCCCTACGCGGACATGCTGTGGTGCGAGACCTCGACGCCGGACCTGGCGGAAGCAAAGAAGTTTGCCGACGCGATCCACGCGAAATTCCCCGGTAAGCTGCTGGCGTACAACTGCTCGCCGTCGTTCAACTGGAAGAAGAAGCTCGACGACGTGACCATCGCCAATTTCCAGCAGGAACTCGGCAAGATGGGCTACAAATTCCAGTTCGTGACCCTCGCCGGCTTCCACGCGCTGAACATGAGCATGTTCCACCTGGCGCGCGGCTACGCGCAGAGCGGCATGACGGCGTACTCGGGCCTGCAGCAGCAGGAGTTTGCAGCCCAGGAACTCGGCTATCGCGCCGTCACGCATCAGCGCTTCGTCGGCACGGGCTACTTCGACGAAGTCGCGCAGGTCGTTTCCGGCGGCAGCTCTTCGACGAAGGCGCTCGCTGGCTCGACCGAATCGGAGCAGTTCCACGGTCACGCGCCCGAGAACGCCAAGCCGCTCGCGGCCGGCTCGCCGGCGTAAGCCTTCACGAATCGATCTCTCGACATCCAAAAAAGAAAGAGGGGGAGGCCGGCGCACTGGCCTCCCCTTTTCGTTTGCCTGGCTGAGCCAGGTGCATCGGGGGCCGAGGGCCGCTTTCGGGGCAATTTTTCTGCCCCACTTTCGGGGCAAAAGGCTTGAAGCGAGCGGGCCCTTGACCGTACACTCCGGCCGTGAAGACGAATCCGAATGAAGCGCAGCAGATTAAGACCCCTGCGGCCGAATTCCGGAAATTTCTCCAGGAGAGATTTTCGGCGGCCAGGCGCCGGAATCCGCGCTTCACCCTTCGTGCATTTGCAAGGCAACTTTCGATTAACCATTCGACTCTCTCGCAGATTCTTCGCCGCAAGAGGCGCCTGACATCCAAGCAAATCCTCAAAATCGCGGCGCGGCTCGGACTTCCCGCGGCGCCAATTCCCTCCCAACTTCCCGCACAAGCTTCGCCAACGAAAAAATCATCGCCAGGAGCAACGGCGGCCGTGCCGTCACGCAAGGAACTCAGCCTGGATGAGTTTCAAGTCATCTCCGAGTGGTATCACTCCGCAATTCTCGAGCTCACGAAAATCAGAGGATTCCGGACGGACACCCGTTGGATTGCGAAGCAGCTCGACTTGTCTCCGGAGCATGTGAACATCGCCATCCAGAGACTATTGCGGCTCGGCTTCTTGGAAATGAAGCGGCGAGAGGAGTGGCTCGATCGTTCCCCCGGAGTCGTCGTTCCCATGGAAGTGCTGCCGGAACCCGCGCAGAAAAACATTTACAAACAAGCGCATGAGCTCAGTCACCTCCTCATCGAGAAATCTCCGATGGGCGCGCAGCTTCACGGCCATGCGGTTCTGGCGCTCGGCCGAGAGCAGCTACCGGAAATTCTAGATCTGTATGAGAGGTTTCAGGAAAAGCTCTCGAAACTCATCGAGGCGCACCCTCAAAAGGACGCGGTCTATCAACTGATTTTTTCTTTGTGCCCGTTGACTCGCCCGAACGAAGAAGCGAACAAAAAAGAAAACAAGGAGAAACATCTTGAATAATCCCGTCATGCACTGGCAGATTTTGAGCAAGCAACCGGACGCGCTGGAAAAATTCTATTCGTCTCTATTCGGCTGGCAGGTGAATTCGGACAATCCGCTGGGCTACAAGACCGTGAAAACGGGGAGCAAGAGCGGAATTGACGGAGGAATCTGGCCCATTGCTCCGAACGAAGGGCACAGCATGGTGCAACTTTTTGTCCAGGTGGAAGACGTGAAAGCGTACCTGGACAAAGCCAAGAATCTTGGCGGTACGGTCGTGATTCCGCCGCAGGTTCTGCCCGGAGGCGATGAGATGGCGGTCCTCGTGGACCCGGACGGCATTCCATTCGCCATCTTCAAGAGTGAAAAATATTTTCCTGGATAGCCTCACAAGGAGACGCTCCATTTTGGAGCTCGCGAAAACGAATTGTGGCCCGAATTATTTGTAGGAGACCACGACTTCGCCGTGCTCGATGCGGAGGTCGCTGAGGTCGGCGGGAAGCTTGAGTTTTTCACGATTCACCGGCGAGTCCATCATGCGGCGCACGGCGTCCTCGAGCGTGGACCGCGGAATCGGCAGCGAGCCGATGGCGCCGCTGGTAGGAACGAATTGCAGATAACCATTCGCGGCATGGAGCGCGCCTTCGAGCTGCAGCGTCATGTCCTTGCCGTGAAAATCAAAGACGACGTAAGCGCGGACGCTATCGTCGAGGAGCTGCACTTTCACGTCGCGAACCGCGGAACGCACCTGCTCGATATCCGGCGGCGCGCCCGAAGCGGGAGAATTTCCCGCGAGATCGAGATGCGCAGCGAGATAGGAATTGAGCTCGGTCTCATCCATGCGCAGAGTCGCGGGCACCCCGGAGGAAATCGTCTGCTCAACCTGCTGGATTTTTTCTTCGACGCGAGCGGCGGCCTGCGGACTTGTCTCCACCGCAGGCGGAGGGGCTTTGTGGAGCAGGAGGGCGAGCGTGACGACGGCTCCGCCGATGGTGGTCCAGCGGATGATGCGGAAGACGAGGCGCCAGGGGATCGACGCCTGCTTCCCAGCGGGTTCGGGAGCGTCTTGATTCACAGAGGCCTCGCGCAGCCCGGGATCTGGAGCACTCGCCGGGCGCTATAAGGGCAAGTATAATCCTCGCAGACCCAGGCACCAAGGGTGAGGGATGGAGCGGGCCGCCAATCGAGTACTCGCCGACTGAGTCATAGTGACGATGGACCTGCCCGGTTTTGCGACAACGAATCCCGCGACCGGTCACCCGGGGCGCCAGCGTGCGCGACCCTATT
>JBGOWC010000240.1:0-4016 GCA_041478415.1 Terriglobia bacterium | reverse complement strand
TCGCGACCCGCGCAGAGACACGGGTGAAAAAAACATCGCCTGGACCAATCTCACGGCTGGCGGGCCGCTCGGCGTACTTGCGATCAATCTGGCGGAGCGCCGCCGACTGCGGATCAATGGACCGGCAATGGTGGAGCCCAAAGGCGCGATTCGTCTGACCGTGGAAGAATTCTTCGGCAACTGTCCGAAATATATTCAGGCACGCACTGCCGAGGAGCATTCGTACGGCGCATTCGAGGAGGCCGCGGGTTCCTTCTCTTCCGGAGACGCGTTCACCGAAGCGCAGGGAGAGACGATTCGCAGCGTCGACACGTTTTTCCTCGCCAGCCGGAATCCCGGCGGTGGAGCGGACGTCTCGCACCGCGGAGGCCGACCCGGCTTTGTGAACGTCGAAGGCGCTCAACGGCTCTCGTGGGGCGACTTTTCCGGGAACGGCATGTTTCAGACGCTTGGAAATATCCTGCTGGACACCCATGTGGGTCTCGTTTTTCCTGACTTCCAACGCGGGAGCGTCCTTCAACTGACGGGGCGCGCGAAGGTTTTAGACGATCCACAGAGCTGCGCGGCGTTCGCCGGCGCGGAGCGCGTCGTGGAATTCGAGCTCGACGAGGTGCGCGAATCGCCCGGGCGGATCCCCGTGGGATGGAATTTCTTGAGTTATTCCCCGTTCTTGCCTTAGAAAAGGCACGAAATCTTGCAGAGACTCTTCCCATGCGGGCGGCATCTAATCGCTTGCAATCATTCCTGGAGGATTTCGTGAAGTCGTTTCTTGGGGTTACGGTCATTTTTCTGCTGTCGCTCGTGGCGCTGAGCGCTTCGGTGCACCGCAGCGCATTTCGATCTGAACAGATGGCAACCAAACCGGGCACATCGCAAACGCCGGTCGTTGTTGAGCTATTCACGTCGGAAGGATGCTCGAGCTGTCCGCCGGCGGACGCGATTCTCGCCAGGCTTGCTTCATTGCAAAATGTCCCCGGCGCAGAAGTCATCGCCCTCGAGGAGCACGTGGATTACTGGGATCATCTCGGCTGGACCGACCCTTTTTCTTCACGGGAATACACCATCCGCCAAGAGGCCTACGGGCAGTCGTTTGACACCGGTAGCGTATATACACCGCAGATGATTGTGGATGGATACACGGAATTCATCGGAAGCCGCGAGCCGCAGGTGCGCCAAGCGATTGCGAAGGCGGCGGCACGCATGAAGACGCGGGTAACGCTTGCGTTTACGGCCCAGGGCGACGCTCACGCTGACGTGACTGTGCACGTAGACAAACTCTCCGGAGCCACGCCGGGTGATGCGGTTGAGGTGTTCATGGCGATTACGGAGTCAAAGTTGCACTCTGCGGTCACGCGTGGCGAAAACGCGGGCGAGGATTTGCATCACTCACCAGTCGTGCGCACCCTGAAGAAGATCGGCGTGGCCAGAGGAGCGGAAGAAACATCGTTTTCTGCGACGCCGGACTTGAAGATCGAGTCGAACTGGAAGCGCGAAAATCTGCAGGCCATCGTATTTGTCCAGGAGCGAAAGAGCCGCAGGATTCTCGGCGCCGCGGCGATTCCCCTTTCTTAGAAACGATCAAGAAGGAAAAAGCGGTGGCAATCCGCCGCACTCCTTAGGCATGCTACAGTGCGGCCGCGATGGGAAAGCTCTCTTTCAGCGTGGAAATCGCCGTGCCGCCGGATCGTGTCGGCGTTTTTTTTGTGCCGCAGCGGATGCCCTACTGGTATGGCGCCGAGATGGAAGCGGAGTTCACCGTGCTGGGCGGAGCCGCGGACTTCGCCGCCGGACAAAAGGTAGAGATTCGGGGAAAACTCCGGAAGCGCGAAGTGTCTCTGACGGCGGTGGTCACCGAGTACCAATTCGCGCGCGTGCTCGAGTGGAGGTTCCAGGATCGCTACGGCGTCCGCGGCCTGCAGCGCTGGGAAATTGCGTCCGCGGCGAGCGGCTCGGTGGTGCGCATGCGCGATGAGTACGAGCTGCCGGGATTTGTGGGCCACGTCATGGACTGGTTGATGACGCGCTACGCGGTGGCGCAGCGCGACCGCGAATATCTCGCCCGCCTGAAGCGATTGTCCGAGCAGCGCTGATCCGATGAGGAATCCGTAGCCACTCCTCCCCGCCCGGAGCTAGAATCCCTCCGCGACATCAGGTCGCCCCGGGGGTTTCGATGAGCGATTCGCAGAATCTATCTGCTGCTAACCTGCCAGGACAGCCAGCCGCGAATCCAGGACTCCGTGAAAGACTCTTTCTCCGCGACTCTTGGATCGCTGTCACCGTGCGTTTTATCTCGTACGTCGCCCTGATGGCGGGAATCGTTTTCGGCATTGGCCGCCTGGCCCGTTTCTTCCGTCCTCCCGGACCCGCCGTCATCACGCCGACGCGGTTGTTCATCCAAGAAGCCGTCGGCGTTTTCGCGGTGCTTCTTGCCGCACTAGTGATGTCGCTGCTCGAACGGCGTTCCGCCGGCGCGTACGGGCTGCCTGCGCGTTCCGCATTTGGGAAACTTTTCTGGCAAGGGTTTCTTGTAGGACTCGTGGAAGTGAGCGCCTTGATCGCGTTGATCGCTGCATGCGGAGGCTATTCGTTCGGCGCGCTCGCCGTGCACGGCATGGAGCTTGCGCGGTGGGCCGTCTTCTGGACGGTCCTGTTTGTGCTTGTCGGCCTGTTTGAAGAGTTTCTCTTTCGCGGCTATACGCAGTACACGCTGGGTGCTGGCATCGGCTTCTGGCCCGCGGCGATTGTTCTCTCCGTTCTTTTCGGCGCGGTGCATCTTGCGAATCCCGGCGAAGGCTGGGTCGGCGCGCTCAGCGTCGTCGAGGTGGGCGTGTTTCTTGCGTTCACGCTGTGGCGGACGGGAAATCTCTGGTTCGCGGTCGGCCTGCACGCAAGTTTCGATTTGGGCGAAACCTTCCTGTACTCCGTGCCGAACAGCGGTTTCGTCGCCGAGGGGCATCTATCGAACGCGGCACTGCACGGCCCGCGCTGGCTGACAGGCGGAACGGTCGGCCCGGAAGGAAGCGTCTTCAGTTTTCTGACGATTGCAGTGCTGTTCTACGCCGTCCACAAACTGTACCCGGTGAAAAAACACTCGGCAGGCGTCCCGCAGCCTTAGCTGAGCTCTGAATCAAAACTACTGGACAAGTTCGGAGGCGAAGACCAGGTGCACGCCCTGTTTTTCGAGCTGCGGCAGGACTTCGCTGAGCGCCTGCAGCGTCGCAGGATGCGGATGGCCGATGGCGATGGCCCCGCCCTTCGTCTGGGCGCCGCGAATCGCCCGCGCAAGCTGCTTGCGAATCGCGGATACATCCACGACATCATCGAGAAACGGAACGTTGCGGAACGCAGCGCGCACGCCGAGCTGATGCGCGGTGTCATAAGCGACCGTCGCCGCCGTTGTCCGGCTGTCTACGTAGAAAAGATTGTGTTCGCGCAGCACCGGCATCAGCTCGGACATGAGCGTGGGGTCGGCGGTGGCCTGAGAGCCTTGATGGTTGTTCACCCCGGCGACGGTTGGAACGGACTCCAGCATTTTCGCCACGATGGAACTCACCTCGGCCTCCGCGAGCCCGGGGCGCAGCTCGGCGGGCTCGGGTCTTTCGTTGGCGACCGATTGCATCGGTAGATGCAGCATCACCTGGTAGCCCCGGCGGTGCGCCTCTTCGGCGATTTCCGCGGAGTGCGGATAGTCCGGGAGGACCGAAACGGTCAGCGGATAGGGCAGAGAGAATATAGCGTCGGCGGCGGCACGATCGTTTCCGAGGTCGTCCAGAATGATTGCGAGTCTGGCGTGGCCCGCCAGTCCTGCCCCAGAGGGCTCCTGCCTCCGCGCGGCGATGGGCGAAACGATGTGGATGGTGTGCGTCACGAGGCCAGCGTGGCGGTAATTGAAGCGGAAGAGTCCGCTGCTCTCGACCGGCTCGTCCTGCGTCAGGCCGCGTTTCGTGGCCACGGCTCCGAGTGCCTGCAACATCCGAACCAGAACCGTTCGCCGAGCGGATTCATTGCCATCGGCC
>JBGOWC010000155.1:0-5606 GCA_041478415.1 Terriglobia bacterium | reverse complement strand
CGGGACGTTATACTCGCGCAGAAATTCCGCGACGAGGCGTCCCGAAAAACCATTTGCCCCGTAGATGACCACCGGTCTCTTAGCGCTCATGGATTTCCTCCCAGCGAAGGAGAGTGGATTGCCAGCAATAACAAGATCCGGCCAGGATTTTACTTTCCCAGCCCGAGAACCGATTGTAAGATAGAGTCTCTATTTTGCTAGTAGGCACCTTTTTGTAACCTGGTATCTCCGAGGAGACTACGGATGGACGCAAGTGATTGCGCGGTCGAGCTCACCGCCAACATCATCGGAGGAAAATGGAAACCACTGATGTTGTACTTCCTCGAGGCCGGAACTCTCCGGTTCGGCGAACTGCGAAAGCTCATTCCGGGGACGACGAAGAAGATGCTGACACAGCAACTACGAGAACTCGAGCGCGACGAGATTATTCGCCGCAAGGTGTATGCGCAGGTGCCGCCCAAGGTGGAATATTCGCTCACCCGGCACGGCCAAAGCCTGAAACCCCTCTTGAAGCTGATGTCTGCCTGGGGAAAGAAGCACCGCGCGCGTTATGGCCGCATGAAAAATTGAAGCGGCGATTTTTCTCTAGTTGTGCGTTTCCCTTTTTACGTGCGCGGTCTCCCTTAGAAAAAGCGTCACCAGGAATACCAGAACGGTTCCGCCCGCGGACATCCACAGCGGGGCCGCCAGACCAAATCTCTGCGCCAATGTGCCGCCGAGAAGTGGCGCGAGGGTCGCACCGAAGATTTCTCCCACCAGCGTGGCGAGCCCTATGGAAGTCGCGGCGAACTGCGCGGGAACGCTTTCGGTCGGTACCAAGACCAAAATGATTGTCGCGAGACCCTGACCGGCATTCGTCAAAAACAGGATGGCCGCCAACAGCCAGGGAAATGCATAGAGAGACGGTATCAGCAACGCGAGGGGAACGATGGCCGACATCACCGCCGTCATCAGCAGGATGGGCTTGCGACCCACTCGATCCGACAGCGAGGGGAGCAGGAATCCGAGAAAAAAACTGCCGAGGCCGGTGGCTCCGAGGAGAAAACCGGCGGTCGTCGGCGTTTGGTGCGCGACCTCGGTGATATACAGCGGCGCAAAAACGTTTTCCAGGAAAAGCCAGGACATGAAACCAGCCGCACCGGCGCAGCACAGCCAAATGTTTCGATAGCGCAGGATGGACAAAAAGTCCGCAATCGAGACTTTGTAGCCCGCTGTGCCGGGCGCCGCATTTCTCTTAGGCTCTTTGACAAACTTCCAGAGCAGCAATCCCATTACAATGCCCGGGAGACCGGCTACGAAGAACGCCCAGCGCCAGCCAAAGCGCGCGGCCACTTGTGTAGTCAGGATCGGCGCAATGGCGAGACCCACCAGCGCTCCCGCGCTCACGACGATCCCGACATTCCGGCCGCGCCGGGTCGAAGGGGACGATTCCTCAATCAGCGCCGTCATGATGGACCATGTCGGTCCCTCGGCAACGCCCATCAGCGCGCGAACCAGCAAGAGCTCATGGAAGCTGTGAACCCTGCCGGAGAGCCACGACAAAATCGAAAAGGCGAACACGGCCGGTATGAGAATCGGCCGTCTCCCAAAACGATCCGACAGCGCCCCGAAGAAAAACGTCGAGAACGCCCAGGCAATCGCAAGCACCGAGGCGAGCAGGCCAATCTGTTCGTGGGTCAGATGGAATTCGGGAGCAATATAAGGAGCCAGATAGAGCTGCGACATGCGGTCGAGGAAAACCGTGCCCCAGGTAAAAAAGAGAATGGCGACCAGCGTGCGTTCGTAGCGTCTGGAGCCGTCGATAGTCATCGCGCCTCGCTCGTCAAAATTGTGTTCCATCCATTCCCGGACGGACTTTTCGTGCGCTGCATCCGGTGGCACTACCGTCGCACAAAGACACGGATCACCGCAGCAACATGGACAGTTCTTGCGCCGCGGTCTGGAGAAGAGGAAGAAATTTGGTTTGCATTTCCTGGATGGTGACGCGCTGCGCGTGCGCTCCGACGTTGAGGGCAGCGACAACTTTGCCGCTGGGATTCTGGATCGGTACGGCCATCGAACGCAGGCCCAGTTCCAATTCCTGGTCAATGATTGCATAACCGTTGCGCTGCACCAGGCGCAGCACTTGCCGAAGCTTTTCGAGGGTCGGTACCGTTCGTTCGGTGTAGCGCGTGAACTCGACTCGAGCGAGACTCGATTCCTGTTCTTCCGGCGGCAGATGAGCCAACAAAACGCGGCCCATGGACGTGCAGAATGCCGGCAAGCGGCTGCCAACCCCGAGGTCAATCGCCATGATGCGCGTCACGTTCGCGCGGGCGACATAGATGATGTCAAGGCCGTCGAGAGTCGCGATGGAGCAGGATTCATGCAGGAGATGGCTGACATGCTCCAGGACCGGCTGTGCCGCCGTGGCCAGTGGCATGGAAGAAAGATAGGAATGACCCAGCGCCAGAATCCGAGGCCGCAGAAAAAAGTGGCGGCTGTCATCCGAACCCGCGAAACCAAGTTTTGCGAGCGTGTAAAGGCAGCGGCGCACGGCAGCGCGCGACAATCCCGTTTTCTGGCTGAGCTGTGAGACACT
Organism: Terriglobia bacterium; assembly: GCA_041478415.1. Taxonomy (GTDB): domain Bacteria; phylum Acidobacteriota; class Terriglobia; order Acidiferrales; family UBA7541; genus Acidiferrum. The sequence continues at coordinate 3,025 of JBGOWC010000155.1, read as the reverse complement.
GGCTTGGCGTTTACGCTGGGAGAAGGCTTGGATGACCGCGAGGCCGCGCGCAAGAGAGGTCATGAAATTCGGGTCACCGGTGAAAACGTCAAGCTGAGCCGCCGGTGTTTGTGCTGGGCTGCCGGGACTCGGGACTGGCCGAGAGGTGCGGCGCTCGGCTGCGGAGGATGCGCGGGAATTGGAGTGAACCATGGTCGTCTCCCTCGATGAAGCAGGCGATAAAGACGGAAGGATACCCGAGTTGTTCGATATACGCACGCTATTTCGATAATCGGCCTTGACAAGCCCACCGCCCCTTGCATAGATTCACCAGGGTATCCGAACCGAATCATTTCAGGCCAGACGCCTGCACGGAGAAATGCGTTGGCGGTTTTCGAGTCATTGCGGGAGGCGGTCGCGACCCTGGTCCACGACGGGGATACCGCGGCGCTCGAAGGATTCACGCACCTCATCCCGTTCGCCGCGGGTCACGAGGTGATCCGCCAGCGCCGGCGCGGCCTTACCCTCGTCCGCATGACGCCGGACCTCATCTACGACCAAATGATCGGCATGGGATGCGCCTCCCGGCTGGTTTTCTCCTGGGGAGGAAATCCCGGCGTTGGCTCCCTGCACCGATTTCGCGACGCCGTGCAGACCGGCTGGCCGTTGCCGCTCGAAATCGAAGAGCACAGCCACGCGGATATGGCCGCGCGGTATCAGGCGGGGGCCTCGGGTCTGCCGTTTGCGGTAATGCGCGGCTACGTCGGCTCTGATCTCCCCAAATTCAACAAGAGAATCCAGTCCATCACCTGTCCCTTCACCGGCGAAGTGCTCACGGCAACGCCGGCGCTGAGTCCGGACGTGACCATCATTCATGCGCAGAAGGCCGACCGCAAAGGCAATGTGCTCATCTACGGCATCATCGGGATTCAGAAGGAAGCGGCGCTGGCGGCAAAGCGGGTGATCGTAACCGTCGAGGAAATCGTGGACGATCTGCAGGCCCCAATGAATGCTTGCGTACTACCGGCGTGGGTTGTGTCCTGCATTTGCGAGGTGCCGGGCGGCGCGCATCCCTCCTACGCGCACGGCTATTACAAGCGCGACAACGCTTTCTGCAAGGCTTGGGACGTCATCTCACGGGAGCGCGAGACGTTTCTTGCTTGGATGAATCGGCATGTGCTCTCCACGGCCGATTTTGCCGAATACCGGCGCAGCATCGCAGCGGATCTGCGGGTGACCAGCAATGCCTGAAACGGGATACTCGCCTACCGAGATCATGACCATCGCCGCGGCGCGCAAGCTGCAAAACGGCACCGTTTGTTTTGTGGGGATCGGTCTGCCGAGCGCGGCCGCGAATCTGGCCCGCATTACGCATGCGCCGGACGTCGTGCTGATCTACGAATCCGGGACGATCGGAGCGAAGCCCGATGTTCTGCCGCTCTCGATCGGCGACGGCGAGTTGGCCGAAACGGCGGACTCCGTGGTCTCGGTTCCAGAGATTTTCCGCTACTGGCTGCAGGGAGGCCGCGTGGATGTCGGCTTCCTGGGCGCGGCGCAGATCGACAAGTTTGGCAGGATTAATACCACCGTGATTGGCGGAACCTACGATGCGCCGCGCGTACGGCTTCCCGGCGCCGGGGGCGCACCGGAAATCGCCACCGCAGCCAAAGAGGTGGCTATCATCCTGAAACAGAGCAAGCGCGCTTTTGTCGAGAAGCTGGATTTCGTGACCTCTTCCGGCTTCATCGAAGGGTCGAGCGGAAACCAACAAGCCGGAGTCCGCGGACGCGGACCGACAACCGTGATCACCGACCTGGGCATTATGGTTTCCGATCCGGCGACGCGGGAGCTCGTTCTGACGACATTGCATCCGGGCGTAACCGTCGAGCAGGTCAAGGAAACGACTGGATGGAATCTCAGGATCGCCGCAAATCTGGAGATCACCCCGAAACCTTCGGCGGGTGAACTCTCCGCCCTGCGCGACCTGCACGCCCGCACGGTAGCGGCCCACGGGTGTACGGGCTGTCCGGAATAGTCATGCCAGCTTTCGGGGTTTCGCAGTCGAGGCCGCAGATGGAGACAGATCGAATGCCAAGCATAGCAGGCTACCGTCGGCCCTATCCGGGGACGCAGCCGAATCATTTGCATCCTCCGTATGTGTCCTCCATCAAGCGCGCGCCTGCGAAACCGCTGATCTATCTCCCGCACACGATTTCGGAAGTGACCGGCCCCGTGTTCGGCCAGGAATCCGTAGACGTGAAAGCCTGCGACTTGACGAAGCAGCATTCCGGCGAACCGCTTGGGGAACGCATCGTCGTGAGCGGTCGAGTGCTGGACGAGAACGGCCGCGCGGTGCCGCACACGCTGGTCGAGGTCTGGCAAGCGAACGCGTCAGGGCGGTACCTGCACAAGCGGGATCAGCACGATGCGCCGCTCGATCCAAACTTCACCGGCTCCGGCCATACGCTTTCTGATGCCGAGGGCCGGTACCGCTTCGTGACCATCCGGCCGGGAGAATATCCCTGGAAAAACCATTACAACGCCTGGCGTCCGGCGCACATCCATTTTTCGCTGTTCGGGCCCGCGTTTGCCACCCGCCTCGTGACGCAGATGTTCTTCCCCGGCGATCCCCTGATTCCCTTCGATCCGATCTTCAACTGCACGGCGGATGAAAAGGCGCGCAACCGCATGATCTCGCTCTTCGATTGGGAAACAACTATTCCCATACAAGCGCTGGGCTATCGTTTCGACATCATTCTGAGCGGCCGTGAAGCCACACCGATGGAGCGATAGATGAGCCTGCAGGCGACCACTTCACAAACGGTCGGTCCGTACTTCTCGATCGGCCTCACACGGCTGAAGCAGGACAGCCTCGCGGGCCCGGGGGTTTCCGGGGAACGCGTGACCATCGAGGGACGCGTGCTGGACGGCGACGGCCAGCCCGTTTCCGATGCCATGATCGAGCTCTGGCAGGCGAACGCCCACGGCAAGTACGCGCATTCCGAGGACCAGCAGAACAAACCGCTTGAACCGGGGTTCAAAGGTT
>JBGOWC010000013.1:0-12401 GCA_041478415.1 Terriglobia bacterium | reverse complement strand
GGACCGGAGTTCGTCCGGCACGGTCCCGGTGAGAATCCTTCTCCCGACACCTACCGTGATGCGAAAATCTCTGGCAATGACATCGCTTTCATCGCCGATCGCAATGGCCAACTGCGCATCGTGGCGCTCGAAGAGGAGGACGCGGGAACAAAGATCAGGCTCGTGTACTTGGGCAAGCGCGAAACGCAGTAGCCGGATTTGCACACGACGTAGTTTCCCTCCGAGCAAATTCCTCACGTGGTTCGGCGTGAGCGACACCGATCTGCCGTCCATTTTTCCGAACCTCGGCAACTTTGCGACGAAAAACTTGGGCTTCCTCGGGTAGGCGTTCACCAAAAAACCGGCGGCGGGTTCCCCTGCTCTGAAAGGGGCCCGCCGTCTCTCCTGGGGTGTCGCAGTGATTTATCGTTGGTCGGAACTACTGTTTGCTGTCAATTAAGGCAAGAAACACGCTGTCGTCCACTGCGGTGCCGCGCGTGAAGAGCGTTGCATCGCGTCCCGCCAGCGCCAATCTCCTGGCGCTGCCGCTCAGCGCAGGTTTTGTCCGTGCGCCCGCAGCCGGCGCGTCACCCGGCTGGATGGAGATTCGCGTCGTGCGCGGAGTGCAGTCGTTCGCTCCACCGATGCATGTGTCTCGCACAAAGACTTGCCGGTAGCCGCTGTTTGGCGCCGTTGAAGTACTCGCCGCTCCCTTGGCCCCCGCCTTGGGCGTCGCCCGGCTCGGCGTGACGGACAGAAAAGCCACGAACCGCCCGGAGGCACTTACCGAAGGAAGCAGATTTTCCGTTCCAGAGAGCGCGCCGTTCGCATCCGTGGAGATGAGCTGCGTCGCAGGCTTGCAGGACGCCGCGCCCCCCAAACAGGTCTCCCGGAGAAAGACCTGGCGCCCCGGCGCAGCTTCCTTCCGAAGATTCGTGGCGGCAGAGCTGAACGCGATGTAGCGCCCATCGGCGCTGACTGAGGGTGAACGGCTATCGCCGTCGCCCGCCGCGCCGTCCTCCGCCGCAGAAACGAGTGATGTGCGCGGCTGGCAATCGGAATCTGCCCCTTCACACGTGTCGCGGAGGAAGATCTGGCTGTGGTCGCCCTCGACTCCGGTGTAGGCGACATACCGCCCGTCCGCGCTCATCGCCGGAGAATCCTCGGCCACGTCATGCGCGGCGATGGGACCGGGGTTGATCGTGAACGGCTGGCCGTTAGGACTCGTCCCCCCTCCCGGCACGGGATTAAACACCGTCACGGTGGCCGTTCCCGCGGCGGAAATCAGATTACCCGGCACAGTCGCTGTAATTTGCGCGGCGGAAATCGCCGTTGTGCTGAGATCGCTCTGGATCAACCCGGAATTCCAGTGCACCACCGAGCCGCCGGAGGGATCGGTCTTCGGAAGAAAACTGCTCCCGTTGATCATGAGTGTAACGGTGACGCCGGCGCACGACACGCCACAGGCCGTCGCGCTCGTCGGTGAAATCGAAGTAATCGCCGGCACGGGGTTCAGCGCCGGACCAATGATGAAGGCGAGCGGGGTGGAAAGCCCGTTGTCGTTGGAATACCGGGCCGGACTGAGCGTGTTCACGAACACGCGCCCCGGGCTGGCAATGTCCGAAGCGGAAATCGTCGCGGTCAGCTGTGAGCTGTTGACGAAAGTTGTAGTTCGGCTCTTGCCGTTCCACTGTATGACCGTTTTTTCGACGAATCCCGCACCGCTTGCCGTCAGCGTGAAGTCCCCTCCGCCGGCATTCGCATCGGCGGGAGACAGGAAAGACAGCAACGCACCGGTGTTCCGCTGAAACGTGGTGTTCGTCTCATTGCAGCTTCCAGCTGCAAATACCGTCGCAAGCGCGAGAACCAGCGCTGCCATAGACCGCTTCATCGATTCTCCCTCTTCTCTTGCCGGGCGGCGGGGGACCCGCGGCGCGGGATAGTTTTCCGGTGAGATGCGCGAGGCGCGCGAAACGTTGACCCGCCTCCGGCGACACCCGGCTGGCCTAAGAACGCCGCGCAGCCACCTGCTTAACCCTTTATGCTTACCATTCCCGCGGACGGCAGGTCAACCCACAAGGGGACCGCAAGCGGTGCGCGGCCAAGTCCGGGAAGCGCCGGCCGGGTGCCGGCGCAACGCCTCTGGATCGAGCAACATGTACGCCCATTCCGGATGGACTCCGGGCGGGCCACCCTCGGGCTCGGCGGCCTGAAGCTTGCAGACTGGTTACCCCCTGCCGTTCCAGCCCGCTGGTACTACCGAGCTATTGGCCCCATCACCCGTCTCCGGCAGAATGCTCCCCTGAGGCTGAGAGATATGCTCTCCGCTATGCTACTTGTGATCTCCATCACGGCGCTCGCGCAGTTCGCCCTGTATTATTGGAGAGCCGTGCTTGCCGGAGTGGCCGCGCAGCCGGTCTCCGACCGGGTGCTTGTGGCGGCGGGCCTCAACCAGGGACACGTCACTGGAAACGACTTTGGCACCCTTGCGGGCCTCCATGACCTGACTCCGGACTTGCAGTCCGGCAAAGCCGGCCTTGGCTTTGTCCGGCTCTACTACCATCTTGTAGACGGCTTGGGGCTACTGGCGAGTACGCGCCTCCCGGCGCTGGCCGCCTGGTCCAAGCGCGAATCCGCCGTGTGCGCGCGCTACGCCGCGGTCCAGGTGGACCGCCGCCTCGATGCCACGCTGGCCCTCGCCGCATCCCTCCGCGGCTGCTAAGCCCACTCTCCGACAAGATTTTCAAGTTCACGCGTCTCTGCCCGTTGGCACGCGTGTCTGGAAACTGTTGCTTGCGTCTGAATCGGCTCCTCTGCACAATGCGCGCTTGGTAGTTTAGGATTAGGGCAAGAAGACAATGGACAAGATGAGCGCGGCGGTTCAGAGGGTCCGGATCATTCACGCAGTATTCGTTTTCGCCACTCTTCTCTATATATACATGCCCTTCCTGTTGCATCTCGAGGAGCACGCCATCTCCTCTATTATTCCTCTCGCCTTCGGCTTTGTTAGCGCCGGGAATATCGCCTTGGCGCTGTATTTCCGTGCGCGCAAGATCACTCCCGCTGAAGAAATTTTGGGAACAAAACCGGACGACGAAGCTGCGCTGGGACTCTGGCAATCCGGAGTCGTGATTTCCCTTGTGCTTTGCGAGGCGGTCGTGCTCTTCGGATTTGTGCTGAAAGTCCTGGGCGCAAGCTGGAATGTCTCCGGAATTTTCTACGCGGTGGGATTGCTGCTGATGCTCGCCTGGACGCCTCGCCTGGACGTCTCTTCCGCCTAATACGCCCAGCGCAGAAGCACGCCGCCCGTCGTGAATCCCGCCCCTACGGCAATCAAGAGAACCAGGTCGCCCTTCTTCAAACGGCCCTGCTCGACGGCGTCGCGCAGACCCAGCGGTATCGTCCCCGCCGTGGTGTTCCCATAGCGATCAATATTTACCATCACTTTTGAATCTTCTATGCCCAGGCGATCCTGCATCGCACGAATAATTCGCAGGTTCGCCTGATGGGGTACGACGAGGGCGATGTCCCGGCTTGAAAAGCCGTTCCGCTCGATCAGGTGACACGCCAGCTCGGCCATCCGCCGCACGGCATACTTAAAGACGTTCGGCCCGTCCTGATGGACCACGTGCATGTTTTTGTCGACCGTCTCGTGCGTGGAGGGGTTCAGGGAGCCGCCGCCCGGCATGTACAAATGCTGGCCGCCGGAGCCGTCCACGTCGTGGTGAAAATCGAGGATGCCTTCCTTCTCGCCCGCCGGCTCCAGCAGCACCGCGCCTGCCCCGTCTCCAAACAGCACGCAGGTGGCGCGGTCCTTGTAATCGAGAATCGTGGTCATCGCGTCGCTGCCGATGACCATCACCTTTTTGTGCGTCCCCGCGCCGACAAATTGCGCGCCGACCGTCAGCGCATAGGCAAAGCCGGAGCACGCCGCCGAAAGATCGAAGCCCCAGGCCTTCTTGGCGCCGATGCGGTCCTGCACGAGGCACGCGGTGGCGGGGAAGAACATATCCGGCGTGACGCTGGCAACGATGATCAGGTCAATCTCGGCTGGATCGGTTTTCGTCTGGGCCAGGAGCAGCTTCGCGGCTTCGGTGGCCATGTGCGAGCTGCCCACGCCTTTCTCGACCACGTGGCGCTCGCGAATGCCGGTTCGCGTGCGGATCCACTCATCGGTTGTCTCGATGATCTTTTCGAGGTCGGCGTTGGTCATCACCTTGGGCGGCACATAGCCGGCCACGCCGGTGATTTTTGCGGCGATCCGATGAGGCATCTCTCTCCCTGTCCCTTGAAATGCTCCGGAAAAGCGCACCGTCGGAGCTCTCGGATTCTAAGCGATGCCGCTGCGCAGTGACAAGGCGGGGGCCGCGCAGCGGCTCAGAAGCGGAACAGGTAGCTCATCTTCACAAAAAAGAGGCGCCCCGCTGACGTCGTCGGCGAGTTTCGATAGCCGACGGGGGGGCTGAGGGAGTCGTCTATTCGGAGATTGGCATAGCTCTCGGTATAGCCGAGATAGATGGCCGTTCCCGGGTGCACCAGGTAGGTGAGGAGGATATCTCCGGTAAGTTTCTTCGCAGGCGCTACGGGCCCGCCGGAGAAACTCCCAAGGTTTGCCTGCAGGTCCAGCAGATCGGTGTTGGCCAGCGTGGCGTTGTAATCCACGATCAGCCGCAGGGAGAGCTCTTTTGTGAACTGATAGTTCAGCTTCGAGCGGAGAATGTGGTTATTAAAAATATTTTGCCCCGGGGAAAAGCCCGGCGGGGTCGCTCCCTCCCGCGTCCCGAGACGCGTGTAGAAGTAGGTTTCATCAAGGCGCAGCCGCGAGACCGGCCACAGCGTGAAGCCCAGCGACGCTTTTTTCAAATTGCCCAGAAACGGCTCCAGCCCTCCCGCCGGAAAAAAGTTTATACTCGTGCCCGAGCTGAAACGCCCGTGGACGGCCAGCCATTTGTACGGCTCCGTCGTGCCGAAGAAGGCCGTGCCGTGCCTGCGAAATCCGAGATTCTGAAATAACTCGTATGCCTCTCCGTGGCTGAAGGTGAGCGTGGTTTGCTGCGTGAAGTCCGCTTCGAATCCCAGATTCGCTTCCCAATCCTGCAGCCGGCCGGTATGGTCCCAGTTGATCAGGCCAGTCCCGGTCGGCCCAAACGCGATCACTCGGCTCTTTTCCGGCCGCCAGAAGTAACCGAGAAAGTTGTCGAACCTGCGAATATCCACGCGGGGCACAAAGCCCAGCTCGGTGCAGAAGCCCGGCGACATGTCGTCGTAGTTCGAGATGTAGAAAAATTTCCTGCCGGTATGGGTGAGACTCGCCGAATAGGCGCTCCCCTGCAAACTCGCACCGCCCGATTGGCAGAGCTGCGGCAGGTTCGCATTCTGCCGCGTCCAACTGTGTGCCGCCTGGAGGTCCAGCACCCAGTTCGGCAAGATTTTCAACCGGGCGTCAAGCGAGCCGACGCGATTGCTGCTATCGGCAAAATTCCGGCTCGACAAAAACACGCCGACCTGCGACTGATTCCCGAATTCGCGCGCCACGCGAACCACGCCGTCAGTTGCGCGGGTATCGAACGGACCGCCGCTCGGCTGGCCGCGACCCGGCTCTCGATCGTCAATCACCAGCGCCCCGAGCGCCCATTTTCCGATTTTCCCCGTCATCCGCCCGCCAAACTCCGGATCGGCGATGCGCCGGGAGAAAAAGAGATTGATTGGCGTCTGAAAAAAGCCCGCATTCTCGATGAAAAATGGCCGCCTTTCCGGAAAGTAAACTTCAAAGCGCTGGTTGATCGTCACCTGCGGGTCGTCCGACTCCACCTGGCTGAAATCCGGATTCAGGGTCACGTCAAACGTCAGCGCATCCTTGACCACGAATTTCGCATCGAGGCCCGCGCGGTGCTCGAATACGTGCCGGACGGCGGGATTTGCAGGATCACTCTGGTCCAGGAACCGGCTGCGAGAGAGAAGACCGTAGGGAATCAACTGGATGTTGCGCCCCGGCGAGATGTGCTCCAATCCTCCGACGGGCGCGAATTGCTGCGTCAATCCTTCCACCCGCTGCGTCACCTTGGGCCAGTAGTCGTACTCTCCCTTGCGCAGAATCGCGCGGGACAGGGCGATCCCCCAGGTCTGCTCCGGCGCGTGCGAAAAACGCAGGCTCTTGAAGGGGATCGAAAACAATACGGCAAAGCCATCCGGCGTGAGCCCGCCGGCCGAATTCCAAAGCGTGTCGAAGCTGTAGTCGTAGCCCTGCCCCTCCGTGTAAATCGCGTCGCTCTGGATCCCCAGTGGATTCGTGGCAAAAAAGTAAGCGCGGTGGGCGTCGTGAAATGTGTCCAGCAGCACGCCGACGGCGTCGTCTTGTGATATGTCCTCGCGCTTGGAAAGGTGTCCGCGCACCTGCCCTGCTTCGTCGCGACACACGAATACGACATACAGATTCGTATCGTCGTAGGAGAGATAGGCGGTCGTGGACTCGCTCGCCGGCGTGCCGTCTCCCGGCTGGTATTGGCGGAAGTCGTTAACCGTCAACTCGGCTTCCCGAGGCTGGTTCTGCAGGAACTCTTCGAGTTTCGGAGCGCGCTGCACGCGGGGGATTTTAGAAAACGACACGGGCGCGGCCGACTTCGGCGCAGGCGGAGACACGGGCGCCTGCGCGGCAAGGTCCGATGCCCCGATCAGAAAAAAGTAGATCCCAAGCTTTCGTGTCCGTATAAAACACCCCGGCGCAAAACGCACCTATATAACGCCCCGCGTAACTTCACGCAACAGTAAAATAGAGCTTGGTTGCTCCCCAATGCTGGTTTACCCGGCGACGTTTTACCCGAGAGCCCCGCTCCTCCCGTCACGGATCCCGTCCCTGATGTAAACTGACTTCTCGCGCCATGAACATTCTCGGCATCAATGCCTACCACGGCAACGCCGCGGCCGCGATCGTTTGCGACGGCCGGCTCGTCGCCGCCGTGGAAGAAGAGCGCTTCAACCGCGTGAAGTACGCCGCGGGCTTTCCCTCCGCGGCCATCCGCTATTGCCTCAAGACCGCCGGGCTGACGCTCGCCGAGATTGACCATGTCGCCGTGCCTCGCAATCCCTTCGCACGGCTTGGAACGAAGCTGCTCTATGCACTGCGCATGCCGTCGTTCGCGCGAGAGCGCGTAAAGGTTTTGGCGAAATTCACGGGCATCCGCGAAGCACTCGCGCATGCGTTCGACGCCAGCCCCGCGAACCTGCGCGCACAGTTTCACCGCATCGAACATCATAAGGCGCACCTGGCCAGCACATTCTTTGTTTCGCCCTTCGAGCGCGCCGCCGCGCTCTCCGCCGACGGCCTCGGAGATTTCGCGAGCACCATGTGGGCCACCGGCGAAGGCAACCGATTGAACGTCGAAGGCGCCGTCGCCTTCCCGCATTCGCTCGGCCTCTACTACACCGCCGTCACACAATACCTGGGCTTCTTGAAATTCGGCGACGAATACAAAGTGATGGGCCTGGCCGCCTACGGCCAGCCCGAACATCAGGAAATATTCCGCGATATCGTTCGTTCAAATGGCCGCGCTTTCAGGCTCGGCCTCGGCTATTTCACGCACCACCGCACCGGCCCGGAGATGAGTTGGGCTTCGGCGGACCAGACACCCACGCTCGGCCGCATGTACTCGGAGAAAATGTCCAGAAAACTCGGCCCGGCGCGAGACCCTGAAGCGCCGCTCGAGCAACGCCATCGAGATCTGGCCGCGTCGCTGCAAGCGCGCCTCGAAGAGATTTATCTCGGGATGCTGCGCGATCTTGCCTGGCGTACCGGTTTGAAGGCGGTCTGCCTCGCCGGTGGCGTCGCGTTCAACTGCGTCGCCAATGGAAAGATCTTTGACCAGACGCCGTTCGAACACGTGTTTGTCCAGCCCGCCGCTGGCGACGCGGGTCTGGCCCTCGGCGCGGCTTTTTACGTCTGGCACCAGACGCTGGGAAAGCCGCGCTCGTTTGTGATGGACCACGCCTACTGGGGGCCGGAATTTTCGCACGAAGAAATTCGCGCCGCCGTCGAGCGCAGCGAGATCTCCCGAGGCGGTTACTCCATCGCCGAACTGCCGGAAGCAGAGCTAACGCGCCGCGCGGCGCAGATCGTAGCCGATGGAAAAATTCTTGGCTGGTTTCAGGGCCGTGCCGAATGGGGACCCCGCGCGCTTGGCAACCGCAGCATCGTCGCCGATCCGCGTCGCCCCGAAATGAAGGAAATTCTCAATCGCCGCATCAAGCACCGCGAAATCTTTCGTCCCTTCGCGCCTTCGATTCTTGCGGAAGCAACGAGCGACTGGTTCGAGAAATCTCACCCGTCGCCATTCATGACGCTGGCCTACTCCGTGCGGCCGGAAAAGCGCGACAAGATTCCTGCGCCGACTCACGTGGACGGCACCGGCCGCCTGCAAACGGTCGCGCGCGAGGCCAATCCGCGCTACTGGAGGCTGATTCGCGCCTTCGGCGACCTTACCGGCGTTCCCGTCGTGCTCAATACTTCGTTCAACGACAACGAGCCCATCGTTTGCCGCCCGGAAGAGGCCCTCGACTGCTTTCTCCGCACCCAGATGGACGCACTCGTCCTCGGCGATATCCTCATCACGAAACCGTAATGCACGATTCGTAGCGGACCTGTTGTGCGGGGCTGTCCTTCGCCTTACAGGATTTCGAGAATCTCTTCGTAGCGCTTGAACGGCGGAATCAGGTACGCGCCGGCAAGCTCGGTGCGTGCCCAGGCGAGCATCTCCCGCGCCAGCTCGAACCCGCGGTCACGCGCATTCGCGCCCGCCGCTTGCAGCTCCAGGAGCACTGGCTGCGGGATCACAATGCCCGGCACTTCGTTGTTCAGCCGCAACGCCTGCTTGTAACTCGTCAGCGGCCATATGCCCGCAAGGACGGGCACCGGCGACTTGCCGCCGAGCCGCTTCAGAAATGCATTCCAGTGCGCGGGATCGAAGAGCGGCTGCGTCATGGCGAAGTGCGCGCCGGCTTCGACCTTGGCAAGAAAGCGCTCGATTTCGTGGTCCAGATTGTCGGCGACCGGATTGACCGCAATTCCGATGGTAAAGTTCGTTGCGCCGCCAAGCGTTTTCCCGGACCAATCCTGCCCCAGATTCAACCGGCTCAGTACCCCCACGAGCCCGACCGAATCCACTTCATATACGCCGCTCGTCTCCGGATAATCACCGACCGAAGGCGGGTCGCCGGTGATGGCCAGGACGTTGCGCACCCCGCAGACGGTCCACGCGCCGAGCAGAATCGCCTGCAGTCCGATGATGTTGAAATCGCGCGTCGTGAGATGGGGAATCGTTTCGACGCCGCGCGCCTCAAGCGCCGCCGCGGTCATCATCGCGTCCATCCCCACGCGCGCCATCGTGCCGCTGTTGATGTCAATCGCGTCCACGCGGCCGGACGCCATGATCTTGTCCACTTGCTCGAAGATGCGGTCGAGCGAAATCCCCTTTGGCGGATCAATTTCCACCGAGACGGCGAATTCCCCGGCGCGCAATTTCTTCCACAGTTTGCTGTCCGGCTCGCGCTGCGCGGTGCGCGCTGCAGCGGGGGCCTTTTCCTCCGCCACCGGCGCCGAGACCGAAACCCTTGTCGCCGGATGAAACGACTTTGCCGCTTCGGCCATGGCGCGCACATGCGCGGGAGTCGTCCCGCAGCAGCCGCCCAGGATGCGCACGCCGAGCTCACCGGCTTCCCGCGCGAAGAGCGCAAAGTACTCCGGTGAAGACTTCGGGTAAACAATGCGGTCGCCTTCGCGCTTCGGAAAGCCCGCGTTGGGCATCGCGCTGGTCCGCAACCCGTTCACCGCGGCCAGCTCCTGCAGAATTGGCAGCAGCGCCTGCGGCCCGAGCGTGCAATTCGCGCCGACGACCTGAACATTTTTCTCCTTCAGTTGCGCCGCCGCATCCGCCGGGCGCACGTCGCCGTGCGTGGTGCCCTCTTCGGAATAGGTGAGCTGCGCGATGATCGGCAAGATCGAGAACGAGCGGATCGCGTCAATGGCCAGGAGTATTTCGTCGAGGTCCGAAAACGTCTCCAGGCAATAGAGGTCCACGCCGCGCTCTTCGAGCGCTTGCGCCTGCTCGTGGTAGATGTCGCGGATTTCGTCCGGCGAGGGGTGCCGCGCTTGCCGGCCGAGTCCCAGCGGCCCGATCGAGCCCGCGATGAGCACTTCCCGCGCCGCGGATTCGCGCGCCTCGCGTGCGATTTTAACGCCGCGGCTGTTGAATCGCGCTACTTCATGCGCCAGGCCCAGCGGCGCCAATTTGAAGCGGTTCGCGCCGAATGTATTCGTCTCGATGATCTGCGCGCCTGCCTCGATGTACGCCTGGTGCACGCGGATGACCGCCTCGGGTTCGGTCGCGTTCAGCTCGTCGAAGCAGCGCTGCGTGCCCACGGCTTCGTGCAGCATCGAGCCCATCGCCCCGTCGGCGATGAGGATCGAGCCCTTCAGCCTCTCATTGAATTCGTCAATTCGCATTGAATCGGAAACCTGTCTCCGGCGAGAAATCCGCGGAAGGCGGTCGTCAGCGCTTTTGTTCCATCAGGCTGGCAATCGTGCTCATCAGGTCGTACTTCGTCAGGATTTCGTAATGCCCATTGCTCATCTCCACGAACACCGCCGGATTTTCATGGCTCAGGATGTGCGTCACTCGCTCGACCGGTGCCGTTTTCGGCACCGTCGGCAACGGCTTGCTCATCACTTCGCGCACAACCAGCTTGCGCAGATCTTTCCCCTGCAGCGCAAGCGTCAGAATCTGATCCTCATAGATCGTCCCGATGAGAGCGGTCTCTTCGAAAACAGGTATCTGTGAAATATCCTGCTCGTGCATCGTCTTCAGCGCGTGAAAAACGGTCTGGTACGGCCGCGCAATGATGAGTTCGCGCACTTTGCCCGCCGCGTGCTTTGCGTTCACGACGTCCGCCGCGGTCAGCGCCACGGCCGCGTCCACGTAGCCGCGCTCGCGCATCCATTCATCGTTGTACACCTTGCTGAGATAGCGCATCCCTGTGTCCGGCAGAAACGCAACGATGAAATCATCCACGCTGAGCTGCTTCGCGAGCTGCAGCGCCCCGGAAATGCAGCCGCCGCCCGAGCCGCCCGTGAAGATCCCTTCCTGCTTCACCAGCTGTCGCGCCACGACGAAACATTCCTCGTCGTTTACCTGGATGATGTCGTCCAGAATTTTCAGGTTCATCGTTTTCGGAAAGAAATCTTCGCCGATGCCTTCGACGACGTACGTCTTCGCCTTGATTGTCTCTCCGCGCTTCACGAAGTCGTAGTACAGCGACCCGTAGGGATCGATGCCGATGATCTTGATTTTTGGATTCTTCTCTTTGAGATATTTCCCCACGCCGCTGATCGTTCCGCCCGTGCCCAATCCGCACACGAAGTGCGTGATCTTCCCCTCGCTGTCGTCCCAGATCTCCGGCCCCGTCGTGCGGTAATGCGCCTCGGGATTCATCGGGTTTTCGTACTGGTTTGGATAAAACGAATTTGGAATCTCGCGCGCCAGCTTCTTCGCCACGGAATAGTAGCTGCGCGGGTCCTCCGGCTCGACCGCCGTCGGGCAGACGATCACTTCCGCTCCCAGGGCCTTGAGCAGATCAATTTTTTCCTTCGACTGCTTGTCCGTAATCGTGAACACCATCTTGTAGCCGCGCACCGCCGCCACCAGCGCCAGCCCCATCCCGGTATTGCCGGACGTGCCTTCGATGATCGTGCCACCTGGCTTCAGCAGGCCCTTCTGCTCGGCGTCGTCAATCATCGAGATCCCAATGCGGTCCTTCACCGACCCGCCCGGATTGATGTAGTCCGCCTTTACGTAAATCTGCGGCTTCAAACCATGGTTGATGCGGTTCAGCCGTACCAGCGGCGTCCGCCCAACCGCATCCAAAATGCTGTTGCACTTCATCGCTGTTCCGTTCCTTAGGAGTAGCCGCCACGTGACACTGGGCTATGCCATAATTTCGTCAGTTTATCATGCGTCCGCACTTCTCTCACGGTAGAGCGAGCGCGGAACGTTCGTGCGGAGGCACATCATCATGTCCCGGCAAAACATTTCGAGCGGAGCACCTTGGGAACCGATTGTCGGCTACTCGCGCGCGGTGCGGGTGGGAAACGTCGTCACCGTTTCGGGTACAACGGCCACCGGCCCGGACGGAAAGATTGTGGGCGTCGGTGACGTCTACGCCCAGGCCGTCCAGACGCTTAAGAACATCGAGGCGGCGCTCGCAAAGGCCGGCGCCGGCCTGAAAGACGTCGTCCGCACGCGCATGTATGTCACCAACATTGCCGAATGGGAGAAGGTCGGCCGCGCCCACGGCGAATTTTTCGCCGCGATTCGCCCCGCAACCTCGATGGTCGAGGTCAGCAAGCTCATTTCGCCCGAAATGCTCGTTGAAAT
>JBGOWC010000059.1:0-8319 GCA_041478415.1 Terriglobia bacterium | reverse complement strand
CGAGCGCTGGATGGTGCGCCAGGCGTCGAGCTGCGCCGCGCCGGCCTGGGCCTTTTCGTGCGGATGCCAGCCGATGCTGGTCGGATAAAAAATAACCTGCGCTCCGCCGAGGCTGGTGAGCCGCGCGCCCTCGGGATACCACTGGTCCCAGCAGATCTGCACGCCGATGCGGCCGTAGCGCGTGTCGAAATTCGGAAAGCCCAGATCGCCGGGGGTGAAATAAAACTTTTCGTAATAGAGCGGATCGTCCGGGATGTGCATCTTGCGATATTTGCCGACGAGGGAGCCGTCGGCATCGAGAACGGCGCAGGTGTTGTGATAGACGCCTGCAGCGCGGCGCTCGAAAAGAGAGACGACCAGCACGACTTTGCGCTCTCGCGCGACGGCGGAAAGCGCTTCGGTTGTGGGACCGGGGATCGGCTCAGCGAGGCTGAAGAGATCCGCGTTCTCCTCTCGGCAGAAATATTCGGAGCGGAAAAGCTCGTGCAGTGAGATGATTTGCGCGCCGCGCGAAGCCGCGTCGCGCACTTTTTCGATGGCGCGCGCGAGATTTTTGTCCGCGTTCGCGGTGCAGCGCATCTGGACGAGGCCGATGGTGAACTTGTCCGCCATGCGTTCTCATCCTACCACGATCGCGCGGCGCGCTCGCACGCGCGAATTGCTCTTTCCTTGCGCGCGAGTTTGTATTATCAATCTTTGCGGTAACAAATCGCGAGTGCGTTGTTTCCGTTGAATTGAAACGCAGCCGCAGCAGGGTGTTCATCTGCAAGCTGAGGAGATGGAATGGCGAAAAATGCAAGGACGGTGACGGGGCGCGTGCTGCACGATCCGGTGAAGGACAAATTGCGGCCGATCTTTCCGCTGGATCTGGCGAAGTGCCGGACGATTGACGACCTGGTACGCGCGATGGGGAACACAGCGTTCACCGGGCGGCAGGTCGGCGACGCCGCCGACGTGCTCGAAGCCATGGCGCGCGACAAGGACTGCTTCGTGGTCATGACGCTTTCCGGCGCGCTGACCGTCGGTAAGATGGGGCTTATTTTTTGCGATCTCATCGAATCGGGCGTCGTCAAAGCCATTGTCTCGACGGGCGCCCTGATGGCGCATGGCCTCGTAGAAGCCACCGGTCTATCGCACTACCGCTATGACGAAAAGATGGACGACAGGGCGCTCTTTCTCGCGGGCTACAATCGCGTTTACGACTCGCTCGAGCCGGAAGTGAATCTCGATCATGTGGAAGAAGTGGTGGACGGCATTCTGGACAAGTGGGATGCGGACGAAGTGGTTTGCAGTTGGGAGCTGCACCGGCGGATCGGAGAGTTTCTGGTGAACAACTCGAAAGGCCGGGGAATCCTGAAGTCCGCCTACGAGCACGATGTTCCCGTCTTCGTGCCCGCCTTTACAGACTCCGAACTTGGGATTGATTTCGCCCTGCACAAGTTCGCACGGCAAAAGGCAAAGAGGGCGCTTCTTCGTTACGACCCATACGAAGATTTCGAGAAATTTGCAGACACGATGCTTGCGACGAAGCGCATGGGCATCTTCACGATTGGCGGCGGCGTGCCGCGCAACTGGACGCAGCAATTCGGAGTTTATGGCGAATTGCTGGCGCGCCGGGGCTACAAGAAACTGCCGCTCAAGCGCTATAGCTACGGGCTGCGCATCTGTCCGGAGCCGGTGCATTGGGGCGGGCTCAGCGGGAGCACGTACACCGAGGCGGTGTCGTGGGGAAAATTTGTTCCGCCCGAGGAAGGCGGGCGCTTCGCCGAGGTCTTTGATGATGCGACGGTGGCGCTGCCGCTGGTGGTGGGAGCGGTACTGGAAAGAATTGGTTACTTCAAGCGAGATCGGTAGTTGGGCCCCGGGCCCCTACACATTCTGCAAAAGGAGAAGCAACGATGAAGCGAATCCTGATTGCGGGCATTCTAGGCGGGGTGATCCTATTTTTGTGGCTGTATCTTGCGCATGATGTTCTCGGACTCGGTGGGATAGGTATCAAGGAGCTTCCGAACGAAGCAACTGTCATCAACGCAATGCAGGGGGCCATTCCGGCGTCGGGCTTGTATTTCTTTCCGGGATTTGGATTGGGACCAGACCCAACGGCGGCGCAGCAAAAGGAAGCGATGCCTGCGTACACGAAGAAGTATGAGCAGGTGCCGCATGGAATCCTCATCTATCATCCGCCGGCAGGCCCTTTTCGTTTCGGCGCGGCCCTGGGCAAACAGTTCGCCCTGAATTTCCTGGAGGCGCTGCTGGCGGCGTTGCTGCTCTCATGTGCCGCGGCAGGGCGTAGTTATTGGGCGCGCGTGGGTTTCGTGGCTCTCGCCGGCGTTCTCGCGTCACTCACGACAAACGTGGAGTATTGGAACTGGTACGAATTCCCAGCGAATTACACGGCTGGCTATATGGTCACTCAAATCATTGGATTCGTTCTGGCGGGCTTCCTGATTGCGGCGATGGTGAAGGAGGGAGTGTCAGGGAAGGGTCCGGCAGGCGCATCTGCATAATCCGCAGGGAGAATCGCGCAAGGCGGAAACTTCCGAGACCGATCAGTCATCCTCGCCGATGAGGATGGCTGCGCCGAGGACCGTGGTCCAGAGGCCGCGTTTGTCGCCGACGGCGGACTGGGTGACGTTCAGCGTGCGGACGATCTTGTTGGAAATCCGATAGACCTCTTTTTTCTCATCCCAGGAAAGATCGGGATCGAATTCCACGTTGAGCGTCGTCGCGAGCATCTCAGCAGCGAGCTCTTCGGCGTATTCACCGGCAACTTCCTCGGTCTCGCCGAAGGAGTGGTGCTCGGAGAGATACCCGTACATAGATTTGTCGCTGGGCAGCGCGAGGCCAATGCTGGCGGCGATGAGCCGGTGCGCCTCTTTCGTCGAATTTTCGCTGATGACCGTGAAGGCGACCTGGCCGGGCCTCATATGCTTCAGGCCTTCGCTGCGCGAGATGAGTTTGCAGTTCGGGGGGAAAATCGAAGAGACGCGCACGATGTTGCAGGCCGCGATGCCCGCATTGCGGAGCGCAAGCTCGAAGCTCGAAAGCCTTTCGCGATGTTTGCCGACGCCTTTGGTGAGGAAGATTTTCTTTGCGACGAACGCCATGGATCGTGCCGGGTTGCGGTGCCTCCGTGAGTGGAGTGACGGTGAGAATTTTTTCTGCGAAGGAAAAGTAACAAGAAGGTCCAGCAGTGTCAACGCATTTCCCGCACCGAAGAGAGATTTCCTCCGGTTCCGGTGAGCGCCCGCGCGCGTCTAGGATTCGTTGGAGAGATGTTGAAGGAGGCGTCCGAGCGGACGGCAAACGTCGAGGACTCTCCCAAGATCATCCGATGTGAAGTCCGGCCCGGCGATCGCGGCGTTTTTCCCCTTGCGGCTGACCTGGATCACGCCGATCACCTTATCTCCAGAGAGGATCGGCGCGCTCATGATTTTCTGAATGGCCCGGCGCGTTCCCCGATCGCCAAGAGGAACGCCTTCAAAGACGGTGGCGTGGGGGATGGAAGCGAAATTGTTCACGATCTCCGGACGGCTGTCACGCGCGGTGTGCGCGGCGAGAGAGTTCGGGCTGGAGAGCGGGATGAACCCGACCTTGCGCAGCTCTTCCGGAACGAGAAACTGCAAGTGACGCCACTTGGACGAAAGAGAAAGAATGGCCACTTCGTCGATCTTTACCCCGAGGCTCCGTGCGACCTTCTCCGCCACTGTCGTCAAGGAAATCTCCGCCTGGCCGCCCGGCTCAGAGCCCAAGGCGTTCGCCAGTTGTTCCAGTTCGGAGACCAGGCTCGTGCTCATAGATTCATTTCACCGCGGGGGCAAGACGGCCGGGAAGAAAGGCTCCCGGCTAACTCTTATCCGTCACGGTTAGTGTACACAGCCGCATATCGCCCCGCGCAAGAGATTCTCGGCAGGCTGTTCACGCATAGCAAACCCCGGCGCGCCGGCTCGACTTGCAACGAAATTCGCAACCGCCTATACTGCCGTGGCCGCGAAAATGTTGCGATCGCACGGCATCCTCGCGACGGAGAGGGCATGTCCGCAAAGGTATCCCGGCCTGACCGCAGTTACATCCTCCGAAAACTTCATTCATTGAGCGGAATCGTTCCCATCGGGGCGTTTCTTGCGGAGCATTTCTGGTCGAACAGTGCGGCGCTCGTCAGCGTGGCGAGATACAACGAGACGTCGCGCGAGCTGCAGACCATCCCGTTTCGCTCGATTGTCGAAGCGCTGGGGATCTGGCTGCCCATCCTCTATCACGGGGTTTATGGCGTGTACATCTGGTGGAAGGGGAAGTCGAATGTTTCGGACTATCCCTGGGTATCCAACTGGTTGTACACATTTCAGCGGTATACGGGCCTCATCGCGTTTGCTTTCATCGGCTGGCATTTGTACACGGAGCGGTGGCTAACGCACGGCAAGTCAACTTATGCGGACGTTGCCAAAGATCTGCAGAATCCCCTCTATCTCGCCTTCTTTGTGGTGGGCATCGTGGCGTCATCGTTTCATCTTGGCGTGGGCATCTGGAATTTTGTATGCAAATGGGGATTGGCGGCGACCGAGCAGGCGCAGCGTGCGGCGGGGCGGCTGGGCGTGCTCATCGGTTTTGCGTTCAGCGCGGTGGGCATCTTGATCATTCTGAGCTTCCGCCTCAACTGGCACCCCTTTGAGTTCTACGTGAAATGAGACAGCCAAAGATTATCGTGGTGGGCGGTGGGCTCGCCGGACTGATGGCCGCGATTCGCGTGGCCGAAGCGGGCGTGCCGGTGGATCTGTTCTCGATCGTCCCGGTGAAGCGTTCGCACTCCGTGTGCGCGCAGGGCGGCATCAACGCGGCAAAAAATACCAAGGGTGAAGGCGATTCCACCTGGAAACATTTTGACGACACAATCTACGGCGGCGATTTTCTGGCCCATCAGCCGCTTGTGAAGCGAATGTGCGAGGCCGCGCCCGGCATCATTGACCTCCTCGACCGCATGGGAGTGATGTTCAACCGCACGGCGGAGGGATTGCTCGACTACCGGCGCTTTGGGGGGACGCTTTATCACCGCACGGCATTCGCGGGCGCGACGACGGGGCAGCAGCTCCTCTACGCGCTCGATGAGCAGGTGCGCCGCTACGAGGCCGAAGGCAAAGTCCGCAAGTACGAAGGGTGGACGTTTCTCTCCGCGGTGCTCGATGATGCGGGAGTTTGCCGGGGAATCTGCGGCATGGACCTCAAGTCCATGGAGGTGAAAACGTTTCCGGCGGACGCCGCGATTTTCTGCACCGGCGGCATCGGCGCGATTTTCGGCCGCTCGACGAATTCCGTCGTCTGCACCGGCTCGGCGCAGGCGGCGCTCTTCCAGCAAGGCGTGGATTACGCAAACGGGGAATTCATTCAGGTGCATCCGACGGCCATCCCCGGCGAAGACAAGCTGCGGCTGATGAGCGAATCGGCGCGCGGCGAGGGCGGGCGCGTCTGGGTGCCGAAGAAGCCGGGTGACAACCGGCCGCCGCGCAGCATTCCCAGCGCGGAACGATTCTATTTTCTCGAAGAGTGGTACCCGAAGTACGGAAACCTGGTGCCGCGCGACATCGCCACGCGCGCGATTCACAGCATTGTGTTCCAGGAAAAACTGGGACTGGCCGGCCAGCAGGCCGTCTATCTGGATGTAACGCACATTCCGCACGAGACGCTGGACCGGAAGCTCGAGGGGATCCTCGAAATCTATGAAAAATTCCTGGGTGTAGACCCGCGCGAAGAGCCCATGAAGGTTTTTCCGGGGGTGCATTACACCATGGGGGGCATCTGGATCAACGGCGAGGATCAAGCCACAAACGTTGCCGGAGTCTACGCCGCCGGAGAGTGCGAATACCAATATCACGGCGCGAACCGGCTGGGCGCGAACTCTCTTGTCTCCTGCATTTTTGGCGGCGGCATCGCCGGGCCGGCGGCGGTGAAGTACGCTCGCGGCCTGGAGAAGGGATGCGAGAGTGCGGACGCGACGGTTTTTGATCGCGAGCGCAAGCGTCAGACGGCAATGAACGAGACGCTGCTGAGGCAGGAGGGCATGGAAAATCCCATCACGATTTGGAAAGAGATGGGCGACGTGATGACCGAGCACGTTACCGTCACGCGTTATAACAAGAATCTAGAAACAGCGGACGCAAGGCTTCGTGAATTGGGCGAGCGCTTCCGGAAAGTGAATCTGTCCGACCGTACGCAGTGGTCAAACCAGACGCTGAGCTTCGCGCGGGAGTTGGGCAACATGCTGGTCCTTGCCCGCGTGATTTCACTGGGCGCGCTGGCGCGCAACGAATCCCGGGGCGCTCACTATAAGCCCGATTTCCCGGAGCGCGACGACGCTAACTGGCTCAAGACCACGCGGGCGAAATGGGTGAAGGGTGAGATTCAGTTGACGTATGAGCCCGTGGATATCTCGCAGATACCACCGCGGGCGCGTCGGTACGACGCGGTGAAGTAGGATTCCGATGGCTGCTGGGGAAAAAGTGATTGTCAAGGTGAGGCGGCAGGCGGGGCCGAAGGATCGGCCGCGCTGGGAAGAATTTGCGCTCGATTGGCGACCCTCGATGAACGTGATCATCGTCCTGCGCGACATCGCCGAGCACCCGGTCACTCGCGACGGCAAGAAGACCACGCCGGTCGGCTACGACTCGAATTGTCTCGAAGAAGTGTGCGGCTCCTGCGCCATGCTCATCAACGGAAAAGCGAAAATGGCCTGCTCGGCGCTTTTGGACAATCTCGAACAGCCCATCCGCATCGAGCCGCTCTCGAAATTTCCGGTCATTCGCGACCTCACTGTGGATCGCTCGCTTATGTTCGAAAACCTGAAACGCGTGAAGGCGTGGATCCCGATTGACGGCACCTACGACCTTGGCGAAGGTCCGCGGATGGCAGCGGAAACGCAAGAGAAGGCCTATCCGCTTTCGCGCTGCATCTCCTGCGGAAACTGTCTCGAGGTATGCCCGCAAGTGAATACGCACAACGCGTTCATCGGGGCGGCCATCATCAGCCAGGTGCGGCTGTTCAACATGCATCCAACCGGCGCGATGCATGCGCGCGAACGCCTTGCCGCCCTGATGGGGCCGGGAGGCGTGGCCGACTGTGCCAATGCGCAGAACTGCGTCAAGGCTTGCCCGAAAGACATTCCGCTGACCGAATCCATCGCCGAAGTGAATCGCCAGGTCCTCAAGCAGGCGATTTTCGGCTGGCTGATGGGGTAGAATCTCGCCGCACATCTCATCTGGGGGGATCTCATGCAACGCTTCCGCGTAGTTCTGTCCGTCTCGGTTTGCCTGGCTATTGCCTTTTCGCTCGCGCGCATCGCAATTGGCGATGACGTTGCCGACCGCGCTCGCAAGCTGCACTTTTCTTCCATTGTTCTCGATACGCACGACGATACGACGCAGCGCTTCTTCTCGAAAACTTTCGATCTTGGCAAGCGCAATCCCGACGGCCACATAGACATTCCGCGGATGCGCGAAGGCGGGATGAACGCCATTTTCTTTTCCATCTGGATTGACGGCCGCATCATGGGCCCGCCCGCCGTGCAGAAGGCGCTCGACCAGATTGATGCCGTCCACGAAAACGTGAAAAAGTATTCTAACGACCTCGTTTTCTGCCGCACCGCCGACGAAGTCCGCCGCGCCCACGCACAGGGCAAAATCGCGGCGCTCATCGGCGTCGAAGGCGGCCATATGATCGGCAACGACATCCGGGTGCTGCGCATGTTCGGCGATCTCGGCGTCCGCTACATGACGCTTTCACATTTCTACAACGACGAGTGGGCCGACTCCTCCACCGACAAGCCCGTGCACAACGGCCTCACCGACTTCGGCAAGGACATCGTCCGCGAAATGAACCGCCAGGGAATTCTTGTGGATATCTCGCACGTCTCCGACAAGACTTTTTACGACACGCTCGAAGTCAGCAAAGCGCCGCTGCTCGCGTCTCATTCTTCCTGCCGCGCCATCTCAGATCACCCCCGCAACATGACCGACGACATGATCAAAGCCCTCGCCGCCAAGGGTGGCGTCATACAAATCAATTATGAGGTGAGCTTTCTCGACCAAGCGTACAAAGAGGCATATGACAAGAATCTTGGCGGAGTCGTTACGGCATCGGCCCAGACTCTCAAGGACTGCGGGGACGATGCAGAGTGCGCGTTGCGCAAAGAAAGAGAGATTCATGATCGCTTGGTTCAAGAAGGCAAACTGCCGCACGTGAGCTGGGAGAAGATCATCGAGCACATCGACCATGTTGTAAGACTCGTCGGTCCAAATCACGTCGGCCTCGGCTCGGACTTTGACGGCGCGG
>JBGOWC010000110.1:0-6502 GCA_041478415.1 Terriglobia bacterium | reverse complement strand
CGAAGTGATTCCCTTCCCCCGGATGATTTATCGCGTCTATCCTTAAGGTCTCCCAACGGACGAACACATGCCTCAAAAAGTGAGAATCATCGGCGTACCGATGGACCTCGGCCAGAGCCGCCGCGGCGTGGATATGGGCCCTTCCGCGCTTCGCGTGGCGGGGCTGCAGGCGCGCATCAAGCAGCTCGGCCACACGGTCGAAGACATCGGCAACATTTCCGTGAAGCAAGCGGAAGAGATGCACTACGGCGAGAAGCACGCGAAATATTTGAATGAGATTTCGGAGACGTGCAAAGTGCTCGCCGAAACCGTTCAGAAATCGCTCGACGAAGGCTTTCTCCCGCTCGTCCTCGGCGGCGACCATTCCATCGCCGTCGGCGTGATGTCCGGGGTCTCCGCGCATTTTCGCAAGAAGGAAAAACAGATCGGTTACGTCTGGCTGGACGCTCACGGGGACATGAATACGCCGGACTCTTCGCCCTCGGGAAACATTCACGGGATGCCGCTTGCTTCGGTGATGGGTTTTGGCGCGCCGGAGCTCGTCGAGCTGCTGGGCTTCAAACCAAAAGTCGAGCCGCAGAACGTCGTCCTGATCGGCATCCGCGATCTCGATGGACAGGAAAAGCGCCTGGTCAAGAAATCCGGCGTGCACGTCTTCACCATGCGCGATATTGACGAACGCGGGATGCGCGAGGTGATGAGCGAAGCCCTTAAATTCGCAACCGACGACACCGACGGCATCGCCGTCAGCCTGGACATGGACTTCGTGGACCCGTCCGACGCGCCGGGCGTGGGCACGCCGGTGCGCGGCGGGGTCACCTATCGCGAGGCGCACCTGGCGATGGAAATGATCACGGACAGCGAAGCGATGGCGTCGCTCGAGGTGGTCGAGATCAATCCGGTCATTGACGAGCACAATCGGACCGCGCTCCTCGGCGTTGAATTGGTCTGCTCCGGCCTGGGAAAGAAAATCCTGTGACGGAAATCAAGAAACGGCTTCGCGTCGGAGTGCTGTTCGGCGGGCGCTCGGGCGAGCACGAAGTGTCGCTCGCGTCCGCGGCGTCGGTGATTCGCGGACTCGATCCCGACAAATACGAACCCGTGCCCATCGGGATCACCAAAGAGGGCCACTGGCTCATCGGCGGCGCAGCCCAAAAAATGCTTCCCGAGATTTTGAAGGGCGGTCAGCGGGTGGTGATGACCGCCGACCCGACCGACGCGGTGCTCGTGCCGTTCGATCGCAGCGGCGTCGGCCAGCGGATTGACGTCGTCTTCCCGGTCCTGCACGGCACGTTTGGCGAGGACGGCACGATCCAAGGGCTGCTCGATTTGGCGGGCTTGCCGTTCGTGGGAGCCGGCGTTCTTGGCTCGGCCATCGGCATGGACAAGGACGTCGCCAAACGCCTGTGCCAGGCGGCGAAAATTCCCGTCGTGCCCTGGCTCACGGTGCAGCGCGCCGACTGGGAGCGCAATCGTCCGACTGTCCAACGCGCTATCGAAAAGAAATTCCGCTATCCGCTTTTTGTAAAGCCGGCGACGCTCGGCTCTTCCGTGGGAATGACGAAAGTCCATTCGCGACGGGAGCTTGCGACCGCTCTCGACCTGGCGGGCGAATTCGCCCAGAAAATTCTGGTGGAGCGCGCCGTCACCGCGCGGGAGATCGAAGTTTCCGTTCTCGGCAATGCGGAGCCGCGCGCTTCGGTTCCCGGCGAAATCGTGCCGCACCGCGAATTCTACGATTACGCCGCGAAATACCTTGAAGAGGGCACGCAGCTCCTGATTCCCGCGAAGCTCAGCCGAGCGCAGACGAAGCGTGTCCAGGACCTGGCCATACAATCGTTCCGCATTCTCGAGCTCAGCGGCATGGCGCGGGTGGATTTCTTCCTCGAAAAACGCGGTGGAAAGATTTTCTTGAACGAAGTGAACACGATTCCCGGGTTCACTTCGATCAGCATGTATCCGAAACTCTGGGAAGCGAGCGGCATTCCCTTCCGCGCGCTGATTGACCGGCTGATCGAGCTGGCGCTCGAACAGCACCGGGAAAAAGCGCGGACGAAGTACGCGATCGAGGTGCCCGAAGGCGCGGGCGGCGCGCTTGGGGCTTGATCCTGGCTGAGAATGGACGCGCACATCCCCTTCGACAAACTCAGGGCAGGCAAGAGTGGCTGTGCTACACAGCGCAGCCCATTTACTTCGCCCCGGAGGTCTTGTTAGGCTCTGACCGACCACACCACGAGGCCCGCTGATGTCTCTCCTGGAACCGCTGCAGGATACGCAGAGAAAATCGCGCCGTTTGATTTGGGTTGCGCTGCTGGGCGCGGTGGCCGTGGCCATTCTTCTGTGGTTCACTTTGCGCTACTACCCGGAAAAGCGGGCGGCGGAACATTTCTTTGATGCCGTCGTCGCGGAGGACATGTCGCGCGCCTACCAGCTCTGGAAGCCGCTGCCAAGCTACACGATGCAGGATTTTCTGGCCGACTGGGGCCCGGACGGGTATTACGGCCCGGTGAAGAGCTATCGCATCATGAGAGAGAACGCACCGCGCGGCGCCAACGGCGTGGTGATCTCAGTGCAGATCAGCCCGTTCGCGCCGTTTCCGTCCGCGAGCGACATCGAAAAGAGCCGGCGCACAAAAACGATCGGCGTGTGGGTGCTGTCCAAAGACAAGTCGTTCTCGTTCCCGCCGTAGATAATGATCCGCGGTCCAAAGACGGCGGCTACAAAAACCATTCGGCGTATTGGGAATTAGCGCCGCAGATCGTCCAGCGCCGCCGCAAGCTCTTTCGGATTGACCGTCGCGGTGCCGAGTTTTCCCACGACAACGCCCGCCGCGGTGTTTGCCAGAACGGCTGCATCCGGCAGCGTCGCGCCGGCCGCGACGGCCAGCGCCACGACGCTCAGCACTGTGTCTCCCGCGCCGGTTACGTCAAACACCTGCCGGCCGGTTGCGTCACGCTCGACGCCGGCCTGACCCACTCGCGCGTAGGTCACTTCAAAGCTCGTCGCCGGAACGCGGAAGTGGCGCGGCGAGCTTTCCTCGAACACGCTCATCCCTTTTTCGCCGCGGGTGATGACCACCGCGGCGCAGCCAAAATGCGCGAGCAGCGCCCGGCCCGCTTCTTCCACGGATTTTTCATCAGCCAGCGATCGCGTGACAAAGAAACCGGCTTCCTTCGCGTTGCAGATGATGGCCCGCGCGCCGCGGTAGGCGTAGAGCCGCGAGGTCTTCGGCTTTACGAACACGGGGACTTTCAGCCGGTGACACGCCCCGAGCACGCGGTCCGCGAGCGCGTCGGTCACCAGGCCCTTGTCGTAATCGGAGAGCACGAGCGCGTCCAGCCGCCGCAGCGATGCGAGCAATCGGCGGATGAGTTTTTCTTCCGTCTCGGCGCGCAACGGCTCGCGCCGCTCGTGGTCCACGCGCACGACCTGCTGGTGTCGCGCGATGATGCGCGTCTTGACGGTGGTTACGCGCTTCGCGTCCGCAATCACGCCGCGGTCGCCGATTCCGGCCTCCCGCAAACTCCTCCGCAGCGCCGCGCTTGGCTCGTCTTCGCCCGTCACGCCGAACAATTCCACGCGCGCGCCCAATGCCGCGAGATTTGCCGCCACGTTGCCCGCACCGCCCAAGCATTCGCTCTGCTCGATAAAATCCACCACCGGAACGGCCGCCTCGGGAGAAAGCCGCGTGGCGGTGCCCCAGAGGTAGCGATCGAGCATCAGGTCGCCGAGCGCGCCAATGCGCTTGCCGCGCAAACGGGGCAGCAGGCGCTTCAGGCGTGGCACCGAGTCCGCAACAGGAGAAGTCATGGGCAGCTATTCCGCGGCGATGGTCGCTTCTTCGGGAAGCATCACGGGAATGTCGTCTTTGATGGGATAGACGCGGCGGCAGGTGGCGCACTTCAACCCCGCGCCGTCCGGCGTCAGCTTCACCGGAGTCTTGCACTCCGGGCAAACAAGGATGTCCAGCAAGTCCTGGCTGATGGGCATGGCGTTTTTCCCGCGGAGGAGCCGGTTGGAATGCCGAGCGGCTCGCCAGGTGACTCTAACAGACGGCCTTTGCGCCAGGCAACTACAGACCTTTCGACTGGCGAAATTCGCGGACGACGGCGACGACATCGCGGTGCTCGCCGTCCACGGCGTAGTTCAAATGGCGCATCTCTTCCGCGGTGATTTTTCCGCCGAGATCGGCGAGGGCGGCGCGGAGCTGGGGGAATTTTTCGAGCGCGGCGCGGCGGACGATGGGCACCGCGTCGTACGGCGGAAAATAGTGGCGGTCGTCCTCGAGGGCGACCAGACCGAGAGCGGCGATCAGGCCGTCGGTGGAGTTGCCGGCGACGATGTCCACCTGTTTTTCCGCGAGTGCGCGATAGATGAGTCCGAGGTCCATCACGCGCGGGGCATCGGCGAAACGCAGACCGTAACGCTCGGCCCAGCCGCGAAAACCGTCCGGACGCTCGAGAAATTCGTAGCCGACGCCGGCACGCCAACGCGGCGCGAACGGGACGATTTCAGAAATGCGGCGGAGGTTCAGGCGCTTTGCGTCGTCGCCGCGGATCACCATGGCGAAGGTGTTCTCGAATCCCAACGGCTCGGTGACTTCCATTCCAAAGCGTTCCGCATACGCCTGCTTCACGCGCTGATAAACGGCGGCGGAATCTCCCTCGGGCTTCTCGCTCAAAACCGTCGTCAGGGCCGTTCCGGTGTACTCGACGTAAAGATCGAGCTGGCCCGCGCGCAACGCCTGGTGGCAGATTTGCGTGCTGCCAAGATTGCTTTTCCTCTCGACATGCAGGCCGGTGCGCGCTTCGATGTGCTGCGCGAGCAATTCGGCGAGAACGACCTGCTCGGTGAAAAACTTCGAGCCGATGATGATGCGATCGGCCTGCTTCGGACCGCAAGCGGGCGCGAACAGCAGCAAGAAAGCCAAAAAGATTGTCGGAAGGCGGCGCATCGCTTACAAAACCTTCAATCGGCGCTCGGCCCAGCCAAGACCAAGATCGGCGAGGATGGCCAGAAGCGCCGCGGGAATCGCTCCGGCGAGGATCACGGCATTGCTCACCATGGCGACGCCGCGAAAGATAAATGTCCCGAGCCCGCCGGCGCCAATGGCTGCCGCGATGGTGGCCACGCCGATGGTGATCACCGTGGCGGTCCGCACACCCGCAAGGATTACGCCAAGGGAGAGCGGCATGCGCACGCGCCAGAGGATTTGCCGGTGGGTCATGCCCATGGCCTCCGCAGCTTCGAGTACGGCTGGATCCACTCCGGCGAGACCCACGTAGGTATTCCGCAGAATCGGCAACAAAGCATACACGACCAGCGCGACGACCGCCGTGCGCCGGCCAATGCCTCCGATGAATGGAATGGGAATCAGAAAGCCGAAGAGCGCCAGGCTGGGCACCGTCTGGAAGATATTCGCCACGCCGAGCGCCACCACGCGCAAGGCACGCCGCCGGACGATGGTCATTCCCAGCGGAACGCCGATGAGAATCGCGAAAAACATAGCGACGGCGACAATCGCAAGATGATCCAGCGTGGCGCTCAAAATTTCGCCGCGGTGCTCGACTAGAAAATTCCAGGGCGTCACGTGCCACCTCCGCCGCACTGCATCTCAGGCCTTCCCTGCCGGCGAATCAAGCGCCGCGGCAAACGCCTGCACTTCCGGATGCGCAATCTTTAGAAATTCAGCGGGCGCGGCCAGGGCAACCACACGTCCCCCGGCCATGAGGGCGATTCGCGAACCGAGCAGCAGCCCCTCGCGGACATCGTGGGTCACGAATACGATTGTTTTTCCCAGCCGCCGCGCCAGCGCGCTGAATTCACGCTGCAGTTCAGCGCGCGTGACCGGGTCGAGGGCGCCGAACGGCTCGTCCATCAGGAGAATCGGCGGATCGGCGGCAAGGGCGCGCGCCACGCCAACGCGCTGGCGCTGACCTCCGGAGAGCTCACGCGGTTTCCGCGAGGCAAATTCTCTTGGCGGCAGGCCGATCAGTTGCAGAAGCTCTTCCACGCGACGCTCGATGCGCGGGCGCTCCCAGCCCTCGAGGGAGGGCACCAATCCCACATTCTCGGCGACCGTGTAGTGTGGAAACAGCCCACCCTCCTGGATGACGTAGCCCATCCCGCGGCGCAGCCGGATGGGGTCCCACGCGGTGGTGGCCCGCTGCCGCACAAGAATCTCTCCCGCCGACGGCAGCAGCAGCCGGTTGATCAGCCGCAGCAGCGTTGTCTTTCCCGCGCCGCTCCGGCCCAGCAGAACCAGCGTTTCGCCCGAAGCAATCTGCAACGACACATCGGAAACGAGCGCGCGCCCGTTCACCCGGCAAGATACCCCGCGAAATTCAATGGCAACTTCGGTTGCGCCCATAGAGGCTCTGATTTTCGCATTCTATTCGGTTGACTTCCACAAGCTTGGCGGGTCATTCTACGGGCTCCCCCAGTCTCCCAGACGAGAGATCGGTCGCATCCTTCAAGCAGGTTTGGCATCCAATCGGAAGGG
>JBGOWC010000360.1:0-2567 GCA_041478415.1 Terriglobia bacterium | reverse complement strand
GAGGCCGTCGTTTTGGCCGGCGCCCGATCTGCCGCTCTCCCGGCTGGGCTTCCGAGTATCTACAGCGGCACGACGGCCGAGTGCGCGAAGCACGTGGCGACATCGCGGTGGAGCATCAGCGGCGGACTGCACTGGGGTTCGGGCGCGGCAATCAGTTTCGCTCGCGGCCTGAATGATACGCCCAAGATCGCAGCGGCCCTGTTTCTGATTTCTCTTTCCAGCGGATTCCACCGCGGAAGCTTCTTCCTTGTAGGCGCAGCGATGGTGCTGGGCGGAGCTCTGGGTGCCGCGCGAGTGGCGCGAACGATGAGCCACGAGATCACGCCGATGGCCCCGGGCGACGCCACGGGCGCCAACCTGGTCGCTGCCGTTCTGGTGGGCCTCGCTTCGCTGGTGGCCCTGCCCGTCTCGACGACGCACGTTACCAGCGGGGCGATTCTTGGGCTAGGCCTGCGCCGCCGGAGCGAGACCCACTGGCGCCGCGTGCGCGAAATACTTCTGGCCTGGGTCGGGACGCTGCCCGCGGGAGCATTGCTCGGCGCAGTGTGCTATTTTCTCCTGACGCGCTGAGGAACTTGGCGCGGCGTTTTTTTTTGCAGGAGTTTCTTCGCACGGGAGAGGGGCTATGTCGAAAAAAGTTGCATTGCTGGATCGGGAAACCGCCGTCCGCGAACGCTATGAAAAGGCGGCGCGATCGCGCGAAAAGCAACTCTGCTGCCCGGTCAGCTACGACCCGAAATATCTGGAAATTATTCCGCAGGAGATTCTGGAAAAGGACTACGGCTGCGGCGACCCCTCGAAGTACGTGCGCCCGGGCGACACGGTGCTCGATCTCGGGAGCGGTGGCGGGAAGATCTGCTACATCGCGGCGCAGATTGCCGGCGAAGTGGGGCGCGTCCTCGGCGTGGATTTCCATCCGGAGATGCTGGCGCTGGCGCGGAAGTATCAGCCGGAGATCGCCGGCGCGCTGGGGTTTGCTAACGTAGAGTTTCATCGCGGAAAGATTCAGGACCTGGCGCTGCCGCTCGACGAGGTGGACGCCTACCTGAAGGCGAACCCGGTGCGCTCGAGCAGCGACCTGCGGCGCTTTGAAGAGTTCGAGGAGCGGCTGCGGATGGGCGCGCCGATGATCGCGGACGAGTCCGTGGACCTGGTCATCTCGAACTGCGTGCTGAACCTCGTGCGCGAAGAGGACCGCGAGCAGCTTTTCCGCGAGGTCTTCCGTGTGCTCAAGCGCGGCGGGCGCGTGGCCATCAGCGACATCGTCTCCGATGAGCCGGTGCCGGAAGCCATGAAAAAAGATGCGGCGCTCTGGAGCGGGTGCATCGCCGGGGCGTTTCAGGAAGCCGCGTTTCTCGCGGCATTCGAGCGCGCGGGCTTTTACGCCATCGCGCTTGAAAAGTACGACGCGAAACCCTGGAAGACGATCCGCGGGATCGAGTTCCGCAGCGTGACGGTGACGGCGCGGAAGGGCAAGCAGGGGCCGTGCTGGGAACGCAACCAGGCGGTGATCTACCGAGGGCCGTGGCGGAAAGTCGAAGACGACGATGGGCACGTCCTCCTGCGCGGCCAGCGGATTGCCGTTTGCGACAAGACCTACGGAATCCTTACGGGCGGGCCGTATGGTGAGCAAGTCATCGCCGTTCCACCGATCAAAGATATTCCATTGAAGAATGCCGGGCCGTTCGATTGCGGAAGGACCGCGCTGCGCTCGCCCGCGGAGACAAAAGGCAAGCGCTATCGCAAGACGGAAAACGCTGCGGCGGCGTGCGCCCCGGGCTCCGGCTGCTGCTAGAGGAGACGCCGATGGAAACGTACTACCACCCGCACGACCTCGCGAAATTCGCGGAGATCGGCAAAGGCAACAAGGAATTGTGGGAAAAGTTTTCGGCGTATTACAGCGCGGTGTTTGCCGAAGGCGCGCTGACCGAGCGGGAGAAGGCGCTCGTCGCGCTGGGCGTGGCGC
The DNA here is from genome assembly GCA_041478415.1 of Terriglobia bacterium. Lineage (GTDB taxonomy): Bacteria > Acidobacteriota > Terriglobia > Acidiferrales > UBA7541 > Acidiferrum. The sequence continues at coordinate 601 of JBGOWC010000360.1, read as the reverse complement.
ACGCGGTGCAGTGCCCGTATTGCATTGATGCGTACACGCAGGCATGTCTCGAAAAGGGCTCAAACGTGGAAGAGATGACCGAAGCGGTTCACGTTGCGTGCGCGATTCGCGGCGGTGCGTCGCTCGTTCACGGCGTGCAGATGCGCAACGTCGCCGAAAAACTTTCGATGTAACGCAGACCACGGGGCATGGGACTCACACTCATCGGCCGCGCAAGCCCGCTCTCTTTGGCGAGCGAACAGCTCCGCGTCCTCGCGCAGCCTGCGGGAGTGCCGGCGTTTGAAAAGAAGCTCGCCGAAGCGGGGCTTGCGCCGCTCACGGCGGCGGGGATCAGCGTCTTTCAAATCAACGTCGGAAAGCTGTGCAATCAGACCTGCCACCACTGCCACGTGGACGCAGGGCCCACGCGCCGCGAATTGATGACGCGCGAAACAGCCGAAGCCTGCCTTCGCGCGCTCGCGCAAACGGAAATACCCACCGTGGACATCACCGGCGGCGCACCGGAACTGAATCCGAATTTCCGCTGGCTGGTTGGGGAGTCGCGCCGGATCGGCCGCCACGTGATGGATCGCTGCAACCTGACGGTTCTGCTGCTTCCGAG
>JBGOWC010000111.1:0-6496 GCA_041478415.1 Terriglobia bacterium | reverse complement strand
CCGGAGTTCCCTGCCGAATTTCTGACAATATCGTGGGCGAGCTCTGGACCAAGCTGGTGATGAACTGCGCGGCGAATGCGGTTTCGGCGCTCGCGCGAGTCGCCTATGGAGAGATTGCGGCAAACGCGGAGGCGCGCAAGCTGGTGACGAACGTCGTGCGGGAAGTTTTGGCGGTGGCGGGGGCGGCTGGAATTCTCGTGCCAGGAATGGAAGAGCCGGAGCGCGGGATCGCCGCGGCGCTGGAACTCGCTGAAGTGATGAGCAAGGCGACCTCTTCGACGGCGCAAGACCTCGCCAAAGGGAAGCGGACGGAAATCGATGCGCTGAACGGCTACATCTCGCGGCGAGGCGATGAGCTTGGCGTCGCTGCGCCGGTCAACCACGCTCTGTACGCACTTGTGAAGCTGGCGGAAGGCCGCGCGTAAATCGTCGCGCGGATCAGTACGGGCGGGCGATGGCGCGGAAGGGGATGCGCACGACCGTCTCGAGCTCGACCGGCGCGCCCTGGCGCTCCGCGGCGCGGAATTTCCAGCGGGAGAGCGCGTCCATCGCGTTGGCGTCCAACTGTTCGTCGAGCCCGTGCACGAGTTGGATGCTGTCCACCGAACCGTCGCGCCGGATCACCGCATAGAGAATGACTTCGCCCTCGACGCGCTCGCTGATGAGCGACGGAGGATACTTCGGGTCCACCTTGCGGAGCGGCACCGGCCCGGTGAGATCCGCGGCGAGGGGCACCGGCCGGCCGTCGGGATCGTCCCGCATCTCGGAAAAACTCAACACCCAGCTTCCCGTCACGCTGTTGAGGTTCGGCATGTTCACGTGCAGCGTGTAGACGCGCTTGGGGCCGAAAATATCCTCGGGCTTCGCGCCGGGCGGCAGAGCACCGAAATTCGGAGGCGCGGATTTGGAGGCAGTGTCCTCGGTGAAGACGTGCGGCTGTGGTTTGCCCGGGAGGGTGTGCGCCGGCGTCACATGGATCGAATTTCCATTTCCGCCAAGCCCGGAAATGCCCGATGAATTCCCTGGCCGGCCGCCGCTGATGCTGACCGCGGTTGCAGTGCCGCCCCCTCCGGTTCCTTCGCCACCGAGGCTTCCCGGGCTGCCGCCGGCGCCGTCCGTGGAACCCGCGATGCCGTTCTCCGCGCCGCCGGGAACGCCGCGCTGCGTCCCTTCGGGAGAGATCGAAATTCGCGCCGAGAGATTTCCTTCCGGGACTTGCACGTTCGCCGATGGAGCGGCCGGCGTCGCGGACAAGGCGATAAGCATGCCGGGGCCATCCGCAGACGAGCCGGGCACCGCGGAGCCGAGTTCCGGCGCGGGAGCCGCGTCGCCCGACTGAGTGCGCTCAGCCAAACGCGGGGCGCTGGTGGCGTCTATCTGCATTTTCGGTCTCGCCGGCGCGCTCGAACTGGCGGCAAGACTTATCTCGCCGATCTTCGGCTCAAGATTGGGGGCGAGAATGGGCGCGTCCGGGGCCGCAGAAACGGCAGCTCTGCGGCGCTCGCGCGGCCGCAATTTCGCGAGCGTGGCGGCGCTGATGGCGAGCCGCGGGCGGGCCGGCTGGGCGGAGGGCGCGAGCTGAACAATGTTCGGGAGGTTGGGAAGAATTTTCGGCGGCGCGGGCGAAGAAGCGGGTTGGATGAGTGTCTGCCGCGGATGCGTTGGATGCGCCGGGTCGGTAAAGATGCGCTGCCTGGGATGAAACGCGTCCGCACCCCTGGGAGGAAGCGGCTTGTCCGGCTCTCCGCGCGGGCTGGGCTTAGCCCTCGCGCCGGGCAGATCCAGGAACGGCAAATCGTTGATGGGCCCGGACCAGGTGAGCTCCACATCTTCGAGCGCGGGATTGCGCCGCTGCGCGGCGGGCAAGTCCGGCCACGGCAGGATGAAGAGCGCGACGTGCCATAGCGCGGCGGCGATGACGGCACGCCGCGGCATGCGCCGCTCAATCCAGCAATCTCGAAACAGCCCAGCGGAGAAAAATTTCTTCGGGGCAATTGGCCCGCCGAAAAGGATCAGGGCGCTGCTTGCGAGACTCTGTCGGAAGCTGCCCCAGGCCACATCGAGCTGGGGCGGTTCACCCGCAGGAAGACGAAGGGCGCAGACGGGTTTTTCCGCCTGTCCCAGAAGATCGAACGCGCTGTGGCCCTGCTCCGGGTGCATGAAGTCTTCCATTATACCTTGTCCGCTTAGACGCTCCGACACCGGAGAAGGCCGCCTCTCAGACCGCAGGGATATCCATCGTAAAGAAGCTGAGGGCGGCATCGCCTTGCCGGAGGACACGCACGCGGTGCAGGTTGCCGACGCGTTCGGGCAGGGCGAATTTGCGGCCATGCTCGGCGATCACGCGGCTGCCCGGCGCGACGAGTGACGATGCGCCGAGATACCCGAGGACGCGGGCGTACTCTTCCTCCTCGGCGTACGGCGGATCGAGAAAAATCAAGTCGGCGGCGTAATCCGGCTCCGCTTCCCGCCGCGCTGCGAGCATTTCAAGACCGCGGAGGGCATCCACAGCGAGGATTGTGGCTCCGGTACGGACACCCAACGAATCGAGATTTTGGCGAATGAGACTGGCTGCGGGCGCGTGCTTTTCGATGAAGACAGCTTCCGCTGCGCCGCGGCTGAGCGCCTCGATGCCGACCGCGCCGGTGCCAGCGCACACGTCCACAAACCGAGAGCCCGCGGTAAGCGGACCCAGAATATTGAAGAGCGTCTCGCGGAGGCGGTCGCTCGTCGGGCGGAGTTTCATCCCGCGAAGACTTTTCAGAACACGGCTGCGATACGTTCCGGCAATAATCCGCATAGCTCAGCCAATCCGCGCCAGATGATACCGCTGCTGCCACTGTGGCGGGAGCGCGCGCAGGATGCTCTGGAGCGCGGCGGCGTGCGCGGGCTCTTCGGCGAGCGGAAACGCTTCGCGGCGAGCGAGTTCGAGAAGCTCGCGGTCACGGATTGGGTTGGCGATGTGAAAGCCAAGGTCGCCGTGCTGGCGCGTGCCGAAAAATTCGCCGGGGCCGCGGAGAAGCAAGTCAGTCTCGGCGATTTCGAAGCCGTTCGTCGTGCGCACCATGGTCTCGAGCCGCGCGCGGGCTTCTTCGGTCATGCGCGCCGGCGCAACGAGAATACATGTGGATTTTTCTCCGCCGCGGCCGATGCGACCGCGCAACTGATGCAACTGCGAAAGACCGAACCGCTCGGCGTGCTCGATCACCATCACCGTCGCGTTGGGCACGTCCACGCCGACTTCCACGACCGTCGTGGCTACGAGCACCTGCACGTCGTTCTTGCGAAACTTCTGCATGACGTCTTCTTTGTCTTCGCTGGAAAGCCGGCCGTGCAAGAGGCCGAGCTTCAGTTTTGGAAACACGTCTTTGGACAGCCTGGCGTATTCCGCCATCGCCGCTTTCAGCTCGAGCTTGGACTCTTCGATGACCGGATAAACGACATACGCCTGGCGCCCGCGCGCGGCCTCGCCTCGGAGAAACTCCCAGACGCCGGGCAGATGCGGATCGCTGGTCATGCGCGTCAAGATCGGCGTGCGGCCGGGGGGAAGTTCGTCAAGCAGGGAAACGTCCAGGTCGCCGTAAAGCGTGAGGGAAAGGGTCCGCGGGATGGGAGTCGCCGTGAGCACGAGGACGTGCGGCGCACGGCCATGCGCGGCGGCCTTGTCCATCAGCCGCTTGCGCTGCAGGACGCCGAAGCGGTGCTGCTCGTCAATGCAGACAAAACCCAGCCGGGCGAACGCGACGTCCTCTTCGATGAGCGCGTGGGTTCCGATGACGAGCTGCGCCTGGCCGGTGCGAATGCGCTCCTTCGCGGCTTCTTTTTCCGCCGCTTTCAGCCCGCTGATCAGGAGCTCCACGCGGTAGCCCGCGCGAGAGAGAATGCGCCGCGCAGAGAGGAAATGCTGCACGGCGAGAATTTCCGTGGGCGCCATGAGCGCGGCCTGGCAGCCGTTTTCGATGGCGATGACGGCGGCTTCGAGCGCGACGATGGTCTTGCCGCTGCCTACATCGCCCTGAAGCAGCCGGTTCATCGGCGCAGGCTTCTCGAGGTCGGCGGCAATCTCCGCGAGGACGCGCTTCTGCGCCGCGGTCGGCTTGAACGGCAGGACGCGCTTGAGCGCTTCACGGATGCGGTCTTCGCGCACGGTGAAGGCGATGGCGTTCTCGCGGCGCGCGGTACGGCGATCGAGCGCCAGGCTCAGTTGATAGAGAAAAAACTCCTCGAAGATGAGCCTTTGTTGCGCGGGCGAACGGAAGGCGTTGAGCGCGTCGAGCGACTCGCCAGGCGGCGGGAAGTGCGCGCCGATCAACGCTTCGCGACGCGGCGGATAGCCGAGCCGTTCGCGCACTTCCGCGGGAAGCAGCTCCGGAACGTGAGCGTCAAGATTCTGCAGCGCGCCGTAGACGGCGCGGCGAATCGCGCGCGAGCCAAACGTGCCAATGGCTTCGTAAATCGGGACGATGCGGCCGACCTCGGTCGAGTCGCCGCCTTCCCCGGTGAGCAACTCCATCTGCGGATTGACCATTTCGATGCGCGCGGGGCGGAGGCGGTCGATCTCCACTTTGCCGTACAGAATGATGAGCTGGCCGGGCTTGAGTTTTCCTTCGAGGTAGCCGCCGTGAAAAAACTTGCAAGGCAGCGAACCGGTCTCGTCCTGCACCAGCAGATGGTAGATGGCGTCGCGCCGGCGCAAAGATTGCACAGCGCTGCCGCTCGAGACCTGGGCGCGAATCGTGTACGTGCCGCCGGGCTGGATGTCGCGGATCCTCGAAAAATGGATGCGATCTTCGTAACGAAAGGGCAGGTAGGCGAGCAGATCTTCGAGCGTGTGAATGCCGCGCTTGGCGAGAAGCTCGGCGCGCTGCGGGCCGACGCCCTTCACCATGCGCACTTCGGTTGTCAAAGTCAGCGCCATCGCCCTGCTTTTATATCATTCTTGAGCGGAAGCGCCGCGCGGCAGTGATACTTGCGCCGGCCGCGTGCGTACCGCTAGAGTGGGCTCTTCGCGGCCCTCGCGCCGGAGGAAATATTCCGTGTCCAGCCCTGAAACGAATTCAAACACCGAGCGCCTGACGGGCGCGGATCGCCGGGCACTGCTGCTGTGGCTGGTGCTGGGAATCGCCGGGGCGCTGTTTGCGGCGAAGTACTACTTCCGGGCGTTTCCCGAAGCGGCGGTGAATTTCCAGGTATCGCGCGGCGCAGCGCTCGAACGCGCGCGGCAATTCGTGACGCAGCTCGGGGAAAACGTCACCGGCTACGAATCATCCATCGCGTTCGACGTGGATGAAAACGCGAAGACTTATCTCGAGCGCGAGCTCGGGCTGCAGCAGGCGAATCGCGTGATGTCGGCGGAGGCGAGCGTCTGGTATTGGGAGGTGCGCTTCTTCCGGCCGCAACAGGAAGAGGAATTTCGAGTTCGCGTTAGCCCCGCGGGCCGCATTGCGGGCTACGGGCACAGAATTCCAGAGGCGCAGCAGGGCGCGACGCTCGACCGCGCAGCAGCCGAAGGAACAGCAAGGCAATTTCTCACCGCGAAGTATGGATTCGCGCCCGCCGACTGGGACTTCTTGCCCGAAGAGGCAAATTCGAATCAGCGGCCGAAGCGTCTGGATTGGTCTTTCACCTGGGAAAAACACGGATTCCGCGCAAAGGACGCGCCGTACCGATATCGCGTCACGCTCCAGGGCGACCGTGTTGGCGGCGCCGAAGAGTATTTGCAGGTGCCCGAAGCCTGGCAGCGCAGCTACAAGGAGTTGCGCTCGAGCAACGAGTTCTACGGCGCGGTCGCCATTCTTCCTTACGCGCTGCTGATCGGCGCGGCTCTCTGGCTGGCGATTTTGCTGACGCGGCGAGGGCAAGCCGACTGGCGCGCGGCGATCAAGCTCGGGAGCGTCGTCGCGGTGCTTCTGTTCCTGATGCAGCTCAACCAGTGGCCGCTCGCGCGATCGGGCTACGACACAAATTCCTCTTACAGCAGCTTCGTAGCCTTGGAGCTGGGCAAGGCCGTCCTTTTTGCCCTGCTCTCGGCGCTCACGGTGGCTCTGATTCTTCCCGCCGCCGAACCGCTCTATCGCGTCTCGCAGCCGGGACGCATGAGATTATCGAAAGTGCTCACCTTGCGCGGTCTCCGGAGCAAGGAATTCTTTAACGCCGCTTTTGTCGGCTTGTGCATGGCCGCCGCGCACATCGGCTTCCTCGTGGCGTTCTACATCGTTGGCAGATGGTTCGGAGTGTGGGCGCCGCAAGATCTGAATTACACCGACGCAGTGAATACCGCATTCCCGTGGATTTCTGGCGTGGCCATCGGGCTCCTCGCGGCGACGAGCGAAGAGTTTCTGTTCCGGCTTTTCGCGATTCCGTTCCTCGAGCGGCTGATGGGCTCGCGTTGGCTTGCGATAATTCTTCCAGCGTTTTTCTGGGGCTTCCTGCACAGCGCGTATCCGCAGGAGCCGGGCTACGTGCGCGGCATCGAAGTGGGGCTGATCGGGATTGT
>JBGOWC010000156.1:0-5580 GCA_041478415.1 Terriglobia bacterium | reverse complement strand
TAGCGCAGCCCGGTGGGGCGAGGGCCGTCGTCAAAAACGTGGCCGAGGTGCGCGTCGCAACGGCTGCACTTCACCTCCAAGCGGGCCATGCCGTGGGACGCGTCGCTTTCGGTTTCGACCGCTTCGTCGCTGGCGGGCGCGTAGAAGCTTGGCCATCCGGAGCCCGAGTGGTATTTGGTATCAGAACGAAACAGGGGCTGGCCGCAACAGACGCACTTGTAAGTGCCGGGGGTATCGAGCTCTTCGTAGTCGCCGGTGAAGGGCGGCTCGGTGCCCTTCTGCCTGGTCACATAGTATTGATTCGACGAGAGTTGTTTCTTCCACTCGGCATCGGTCTTGCGGAACTTTTCGCTCATGTTCTCTCCCGCGGAGGGCTACGATGGCCCCGGCCTTGCAGTATCAGATTCAGCGCACCACCTTGACGGTTCATGAGGTGCGGGCGAATAGTGATAATACTGGGTTGCCATGGATTATCCGGAAAAACGCATCAGCCGCCGTGCCAAGATGGCCCGGCCCATGAAGGTTCGGCCCTCCGAGCCGCGCGACGATCATTTTGAAGACATGATCGTCAGCGTCAATGCTTCCAAGGAAGGAATTTACTTCGTCTCCCGCCGTGCAGGCTACTACAAAGGGATGCGCGTCTTCGTGACTTTTCCATACTCCTCGCCGCACGACCCGATGAACTGCGAGTACGTTGCCGAAGTTGTCCGCGTGGAAGCGCTGGCGAACGGAAAATTCGGCGTCGCCGTGCATCTGCAGATGACCATGAATTACAGCTCGTCCGCTCCGGCGGGCTCGCTGACTCGCGCCTGAAATTTCTTCTCTTCCTCTTCTGTCAATCGCGCCTCGACACTGCTCCCGCTTTCAGTTAGTTTCTTGATTCTGTAAGTTTTTGCCGCGAGCAATCGCCTGGAGGAGTATGTCCCTGCAAGGTCTTCCCGTTCGGCGCGCTGTCCTGCGGATGAAGCCGTACACGGCGCCGCCGGAAGACCGCGCCGACAAGCTGCGGCTCGACCTCAACGAGAACACCATCGGGTGCTCTCCGGCCGTTACCCGGGCATTGCGGGGCCTCTCGAGGCAGGAAATCGCGATGTACCCGGAGTACGCGCGAATCACCCGAAAACTGGCGTGCGCGAGCCGGGTTCGGCCGGAGGAATTCACGCTCACCAACGGCGGCGACGACACGCTGCGGCTGGTTTTCGATGTTTTCGTGGATGCGGGAAACACGATTCTCTTCCCCGAGCCGACATTTCCGATGTACCGCGTCTATTCGGAGCTGTACGGCGCGCGGGTGATTACGCCGCGGTTCGACGCGGGGATGAATTTTCCGGTCAAGGAACTTCTCGCCGCGCTGCGACGCAAGCCGGCCGTCCTCTTTCTCGCCAATCCGAATAATCCGACGGGAAACCTGCTCGCTCCCGCGGATTTGCGGCGCATCCTGCGCGCGGCGCGCCGAACGGCCGTGGTGGTGGATGAGGCCTACGTGGAATTTTCCGGCTGGAGCGCCGCGCCGTGGATTCGGCGGTATCCGAATCTGATTGTCGCGCGGACGTATTCGAAGGCCTCCGGGCTGGCGGGATTGCGGCTGGGATGCTTGATTGCGCGGCGCGAGATCGCGGAACTATTTCGCCGGGTCGCGCCGCCGTTTAACGTGAATCTTGCGGCGCTGGTGGCCGGTGAAGCCGCGGCGCGTGATGTCGCGGCGGTCCGCCGGTACGTCGCGGAAGTCCGCCGCGCCCGGAGGGAGTTCGAACGGGCGCTGCGCAGGATGGGATTTCGGTCCCTCCCGAGCGTGGCGAATTTTCTTCTTGTGGATTTTGGTCCGCGCGGGCCGGAGATTCTTCGCCGGCTCGCGCGGCAGGGTATTCTCCTTCGCGACCGCAGCGCCGAATTCGGCCGGCCCGGGATGGCACGCGTCTCGATCGGGACGAGGCACGAGATGCGGAGGGTGGCGGCGGAACTAAAGAAATTTGCCTGACATGCTTCAAGTATGCGCGCCGAATTCAGGCGGGAAGAGGGTGGACTTCCCGTTCAATGGCGCCCTCGAGTTCATCCTGCGCGACTTCCAAATCGTGAGCGGCCTGCGCGTTCAACCAAAACCGCGCACTCGTTTTGAAATAGCGCCCGAGACGCAAGGCGGTGCCAGGGGTAATGCCGCGGCGCTCGTGCACAATCTCCGCGATTCGCGTCACCGGCACACGCAGATCGAGCGCCAGCTTGTTCATGCTCAGTTCGAGTGGCTTCATGAAATCCTCCCGGAGAATCTCGCCGGGATGGATCGGCGGCAGTCGCTTCTTCGGCTTTGCCATGTTTCCTCCTAGTGATAGTCCACGATTTCCACGTCGTAGGCGTTGCCGTCACGCCAGACAAAACAGATACGCCACTGATCGTTGATCCGGATGCTGTGCTGACCCTGCCGGTCTCCCTTCAGGGCCTCGAGACGATTCCCCGGTGGTGCAGCCAGGTCGCGCAGTTCGGCAGCACTGTCCAGCTGGCGAAGTTTGCGCTGCGCGACCCGCTCGATCGCGAGAAACCGTTTGACCCGCTGGCGGGAGTGAAGCTGCTCGGTGTCCCGGGATCGGAACGACTGGATCACCTGCCCAGTGTATAACGCACAGCGTTAAATGTCACGCGTTAATCCGCAAGCCCCTTGCGTACGGCAGGGGAGCCGCGACGGGTGTGGAGGGCTCGCTCGCAGCGCCAGCCCGAGCGGAAGCTTTTTTTGCCGAGGTGCAGGAGCGCGAATCAAGATATCCTTTGCGGGGGGCTCCAGAATGAATCCGGTGAGGAAAAGTCTGAACGACGTCGCAATTGGCATCGTGGCTTTAGTTACTCTAGCTGCTGCGACGATCGGCGTCAGTGCGCGGCGCGTGGCCAACGCGGCGCAGGCGGCGACAGTGCGGCCGAAGATCGTCGGCGTGGCGCACATCGGGCTGAAGACCGATGACATCGCGGCGGCGCGCAAGTTTTATGGCGGGGTTCTCGGCTTCGGCGAATTCACGCTCGATGATCCACCGGGAACGCTGCTCCTGAGCTACTTCAAGGTCAACGACCACCAGTACATCGAAGTTTTTCCAAACCTGAATGACCCGAAAGAGGACCGGCTGTCGCACATTTCATTTGAGACAAGCGATGCGGAGCAGCTTCGCGCGTACCTTGCGAGCCGCGGCGTGAAAGTGCCGGAAAAGCTGGAGCCGATGCTCGACGGCAACCGCGGCTTCGACGTTTTCGATCCGGACGGCCACGACGTCGAGTTCGTCGAACTGCGGCCGGGTTCGCTGCACTCGCGCAACTTCGGGAAGTATCTGCCCACGACGCGCATCTCCGAGCGGATTATACATGTGGGCGTAGTGGTGAAAGACCGCGCGGCTTCGGACCATTTCTACAAAGACATTCTGGGATTTCGCGAAATCTGGCACGGTGGGATGAAGGACAACGAGACCGACTGGGCGGACATGCGCGTGCCCGATGGCACGGACTGGCTCGAATACATGTTGAACGTGGAGAATCCGTCGCCGCAGGAGCTTGGCGTGATGCACCACTTCGCGCTGGGCGTGCCGAGCACGAAGACGAGCTACAAAGCGCTTGCCGCGCGCGGCGCGAAGATGCCGGAAAAGCCTGAGATCGGACGCGACGGCAAGTGGCAGCTCAATCTCTACGATCCGAACTTCACGCGGGCGGAGCTGATGGAACCGAAGCCGGTGCGGAAACCATGCTGCGCCCCGATGGTGGAATAGTTTTCGCGAAGAAATTAGAAGAAGTGGCGGACGAGCCCAGCCCACTGCTGGTCTGGGTGAAGTTTGAGAATGATAATGGCGGGCGGGCCTGTAAGCCGGATTCTGTGCGTCCCGCAAAGCGGGATGCGACGATCATTCCTCTAGGTCACGGTTCGCACTGTGACTCGAGCAGCCTACCCGAGGGTTCAGAAGCAGAAACTGCCGAAGCAGCTTTTGCAGCCGTTCCATGCCCACTCACGTGTGACCGCGAAGCGGACCGGAACAAGCGAGCCGGGCCAGCTCTCCCCTCCTATTTGGCCTTGCACCACGCGGGGTTTGCCGTGCCTCCGATATTGCTACCGGAGCGGTGGGCTCTTACCCCACCTTTTCACCCTTGCCAAGCGCGAAGTGCTTGTGGAAGACGTGCCGCAGGTTTTCCTGCGGCCTGTCACCGAAGCGACTGTCGCACCGGCGGTATATTCTCTGTGGCACTGTCCGTGAGCCGATCAGACGGCACAGGCCGAAGCCTATGCCATCCAACCCGCTCCCCTGGCGTTACCAGGCGCGTTGCCCTGTTCCTATTTTCTAGGACGGTGTCCGGACTTTCCTCCCGCCACTTCGCCTTGCGGCTCAGCAACCAGCGATCGTCCGGCCCGCCCGCCAAATCCATTATACGCCATTGGCCGCGTTGCGCTGACCACATGCAAGAAAAGCAAATCATGGTGCGGGGCGCGCGTTGACTTGACCTGGCGCGAGGACTACGATTCGCGCCGCTGGTTAGCTCCCCTGCAGCGCAGAAAAGAGGCCGGCGATGCACCAACTTTCGCGGAGAGAGTTTGCAATTTCGCTGGGGGCGTTCGCGGTGCTCCCTTTCGAAAGCACCGAGCCCTCGCTCGTCCTCTACAACGCAAACATCCTGACCGTGGATGCGCGGCATCCGCGCGCACAGGCGGTGGCAATTGCGGACGGTCGATTCTTCGCGGTGGGCTCGAATGACGAAGTACGCGCGATCGCCAAGGGGCGAACCAAGCAGATCAACCTCGAGGGGAAGACCGTGCTTCCCGGTTTTATTGATGCGCACTCGCATCCGGCCTGGGCGGGAATTCGGCACCTGCGCATGGTGGACTGCGACCTCCGCTCTATCGCGGAAATTCTGGCGGCGCTGCGCAAGCGCGCGGCGCAGTCTCCACCGGGGGCGTGGGTGCTGGGTTTCAAGTACGACGACACGAAGACCTCGGACAACCGCCCGTTGACGCGGGATGACCTGGATTCGGCGATTCCGGATCATCCCGTGTACGTGGAGCATCGCGGCGGGCACACGGCGTGGGTAAACTCCCTGGCGTACAACCTGGCCGGCGTCACCCAAGACACGCCCGACCCGCAAGGCGGCCGCTACGATCGCGATCCCGCGACGCATCGGCTGTCGGGCCACGTGAGCGAAAAAGGCACAGATGCATTCGGCAAACTGATGCCCTCCGAATACAGCCGCGAGGATTATCGCGAAGGCGCGAAGCTGGTCACGAAGATGATGGCGCGAACCGGAATCACGTCCGTTACCGAGGCGCAGGGAACGCCCGAAAATCTGCGCGCGTTCCAGGAAGTGCGCGACGCAGGCGAACTGCCCATCCGGGTGTATTGCCACATCACGGAATCGCGCATTGACAGCATGATTGCGGCCGGCGTGCGTACCGGGCTCGGCGACGAGTGGGTGCGCGTCGGCGCGGTGAAAATGATTTGCGACAGCTCGCTATCCGAGCGTACGGCGCGCGTCTCGCAGCCCTACGTCGGCCGCCCGAATGATTACGGCATCCTCGCCAACGATGGGGACGCGCTCTACCCCATCGCGCGCAAGGCGCACGAGGCC
>JBGOWC010000134.1:0-5919 GCA_041478415.1 Terriglobia bacterium | reverse complement strand
CGGTTTCGAGCGAGCCGAAATCACCGTTCAGGAATTGCGCCACCATGCGGCCGAACCAGGAGTCATATTGGGGGAAAGCGATGCGATGGACGGTGTGGCCGCGCGCGGTGAGCGCTTTTTCGAGGAGTTCGACCTGCGTGCGCTTGCCGCTGCCGTCAATGCCTTCGATGGCGATGAGTTTGCCGGGACGCGTCATGGGCGTAGTTCGTTACGCAGAGTCAGTCTAACCGCAGAGCACGGGCTCTGCAACGGCGCGCATGTTAGGATTTTGGTTCGACATGCAGCCGAATACGATTCGTGAAAACCTGCTGGTTATACAAGAACGCATTGCGCGTGCCGCGGAACGAGCGGGGCGCAAGGCGGAGGAGATAACGCTCGTGGGTGTGTCGAAGACGTTTCCGGCGGAGTGCATCCGCGAAGCGCACGAGGCCGGGCTGCGGCATTTTGGGGAGAATCGAGTACAAGAATGGGAAGGGAAATGCGGCGCGCTGGGAGATTTGCGCGCGACCTGGCATCTGATCGGGCACGTGCAGAGCAATAAGGCGGCGAAGGTGGCGCGGCTGTTTGAGTGCGTGGACGCGGTGGATGATTTTCAGGTGGCACAGCGGCTAGACCGGGCGAGGAGTGAAATGACTTCGGGCGAACAGGCGAAACTGCGAGTGCTGATTGAAGTGCGGATTTCGCCGGAGGAAACCAAGAGCGGCGTTGAAGAGGCCGGGCTGGCGGCGCTTGCGGAGAAAGTTTTGGGGCTAACGCGGCTCGAGCTTGCGGGGCTGATGTGCATCCCGCCGTTTTTGGACGATCCGGAGGAAGTGCGACCCTATTTCCGGCGATTGCGGGAGCTGCGCGACGATCTCACAGCCCGGCTGGGGCGCGCGCTGCCAGTGCTCTCGATGGGGATGTCGCACGATTTTGAAACGGCCATCGAAGAGGGAGCGACGGAAGTGCGCGTGGGAACGGCGCTGTTTGGGATGAGGAAGTAAAGATGCAGGCAGTAATGAAGCAAAGAGAGAGCAACAAGTTCTGACGCGTGAGGCAGGGGATCGGGAGATTGGCGGATGCTGGAGATGCAACAGCGAGACGGCGCGGTGACGTTGGTGGTGCGGGTGCAGCCGCGGGCGAGCCGTGATGAAGTTTCCGGCGAGTGGGGAGGCGCGCTGAAGGTGCGATTGCAGGCGCCGCCGGTGGACGATAAAGCGAACGAGGCGCTGATCAAGTTTCTGGCGCATGTTTTGAAAATCCCCAAGGCGGCTGTTAGAATTCACGGCGGCGAACGAAGCCGCACCAAGCGTGTGGAAATTCGTGGAGTGACGCCGGAGCAGATAAGAGCACTCCTCGTCGAAGAAGTGTAAGAGCCATTCCTGAAAAATAGGAGAGAATCCTCATCGCGCGGCGCGGGGTTCGGAATGACGGACATGAACCAAACATGACACCAGATATTGCAGCGATACAGGCGGATTTGCGGGCGGCGAAGCTTGACGGGTGGCTGTTCTACGATTTTCGCGGGCGCGACCCGATCGCGCAGGGCATCCTGAGCTTGCCACCCGGCATGCGCACGCGGAGATGGTTTTATTTTGTGCCCGCCAAGGGCGAGCCGCGGAAGCTGGTGCACCGGATCGAGCAGGCCTCGCTGGCTGCGCTGCCTGGAGAAACGCTTTTCTACGCGGCGCAGGCGGAACTTCAAAAGAATCTGCGCAAGCTGCTTCGGCGGTCGAAGAAGATCGCCATGCAGTATTCGCCAAAAAACATGATTCCATACGTGGCGATGGTGGACGCGGGAACGATTGAGCTGGTGCGCGGCGCCGGAGCAAAAGTGGTCACCTCGGCGGACCTGGTGCAGAAGTACGAAGCCTGCTGGAGCGACGCGCAACTGGAATCGCACCTGGCCGCGGGCCGCGAGATTGACCGGATCGTCCGCGAGGCGTTCCAGTACGCGGCAAAGTGCGTTCGCGAGAAGAAGGCGATCAACGAATACGATTTGAAGCAATGGATCCTGGCGCAATATGTGCCCGTGGGGCTGACGCTCGAGGAAGGTCCGGACATCGCCGTGAATGCGAATGCCAGCGACCCGCATTACGGGCCTGCGCCGGAAGGCTCCGCCCCAATCCGCGAAGGAGATTTGCTGCTGCTCGATGTCTGGGGGAAGCAGAAGAAACCGGGCAGCGTCTATTACGACGTCACCTGGATGGGATACCTGGGAGCCAAAGTGCCGGAGAAGCACGCGAAGGTATTTCGCGTGGTGCGCGAGGCGCGGGATCGGGCCGTGGAATTCATTCGCGCGGGGATTGCGAAGGGGAAACCGCCGGAGGGCTGGCAGGTGGACAACGCCGCGCGCGGAGTGATCGAAAAGGCCGGATACGGAAAGTATTTTTTCCATCGAACCGGACACAGTATTGGGGAAAACGTGCACGGCAACGGCGCGAACATGGATGGGCTCGAGACGCACGACGCGCGGCACCTGATCCCGCGCACCTGCTTCTCGATCGAACCGGGGATTTATCTGCCGGAATTCGGAGTACGCACCGAGATCAACGTGTATATCGGCGAGCGCGATGCGCGCATCACCGGAGCCGTGCAGACAGAAATCCTGGCGCTGCTGGCCTGAGGGTAACGAGAGATGGCGGAGGGGAAAATCACGCCGACAATGGAACAAGGCATGGAACAGAGGAAGAACGGCAACGAGACGTACGCGGTGGTTTGCGGCGTAGCCGGATGGCTCGTGCCCGGGCTTGGGCACGCGCTCCTGCGCATGTGGGGCCGCGCGGCGGCATGTTTCCTGTGCGTCGGAGCCCTCGTGGTCCTGAGCGCGGGGCTGCGCGGAAATGTGTTCACGTCCGCAGCGAACGACGCGTTTGACCGGCTTGGCTACATTGCGGATCTGGGAACGGGGGGCTTTTACCTTGTGGCGCGGACACTCGAAACGGATGGACCGGATGTATCAAAGGCCGGGGGAGACTACGGCACACGCTTTCTGGCCACGGCCGGCGTGCTGAACCTCCTGGCGGCACTCCACGCGTATGAGATCGCGCGGGGACGCAAGGCGTGAGGCGAACGGGGCGATGAAACTCACACACTTACAGGGAATGCTGCTGTTCGCGGTGATCGTTTCGGTGGCTTTCGGGTTCATGAGCCGCCGCCGGCCACTCGATCAAGTGAAATATATCGTGTGGTCACTTTTTCTCTTCCTGCTGGTCGGGATCGCCGTGGGCTGGGCGATGTATCCCCTGTCACGCTGATCGGCAGAGCCAAGCCTACTTCTAGCTGCAAATTTACTCGGAGCAAAGAGCAAGGCGCACAGGCAAGAGTGCCTGTGCTACCCGCAATTGGCGAAGCCTCAAGCGAGACACGCAACGTCATTTTCCGGGGAATGGACAGTTTTTTTGCGCGGATGCTAGAATAACTAAATTGGGCCGAGGTAGCTCAGTGGTAGAGCAGCCGATTCGTAATCGGCAGGTCGCGAGTTCAACTCTCGCCCTCGGCTCCAGCTTAATTCTTTAAGATTCAATTCGGAAGCTGGGATGGAAGACTTTCGCTACTTGCCACTTTCTGTTGCGTTTGCCCCGAACTTGCCCCGTTCTCTATGTGGGCCGCAGTGCTCCGACCGGCCTTTTTGATGTCGGAAACGTTGCTCAGGTTATAGGCCCTGAACATCGCATCTGTTTTGTGGCCGGTTACGTCCATCGCTGTAACCTGGGATACGCCCGCAGAGTTCGGGTTCGAGGCTCCACAATACCGCAAGCCGTGGAATACAAATTTCTCAGGCAATTCGGCCCGGCGAAGTGCAGATCGCCAGACCTTCCGAAAGTCGCCGATGTGACGGCCGTTCTTCTGAAAGATAAGTTCCGCGCCCGGCCCGCGGTTGACAAACAGCGTGCGGAGATCCGTCAGAACCTTACCCTCCATCGGTATCATGCGCTGTTCCCCTGTCTTGGTTCTGTCGGCCGGTAGCTCGATAACGCCCGCTTCCCAGTCCACCTCTTCCCACTTAAGACCAAACACCTCTTCGCACCTGAGTCCGTTGTAGTAGGCGAGCCGAGTTGGGGCCTTCAAGTAATCTGGCAATTGCTGGTGCAGGCGTTCGAACTGTGCGGGATTGAGCCGAATATCGCGGCGCGGAGATTTCGGGAACATCGGAAAGTAGGGGATATCATCGCGCCGGATTAGCCCGTCTCTAAATGCGTCGTAGATCATGGCGCGGAGTAGCGCCAGGCTACCGTTAATGCATCCCTTCGACGCGCTTTCGGCAAGGCGTTTGTCGATGAACTCCCGCATGGTCTTAGTTGTGATCTCGCTCGCCCGGTAGCCGGCGAAGAAGTTGTCGAGGTGCGGCCAGACGCCACAGACGTATTCGCGGCCTACATCCTCGCCCGGTTCCGGCTTGGCGTGTTTCAAAGAGCGCGAACCCTCGTTCCGGTACCTCGCATATAGGGCATCGCGCATCTTTTCGTATCTCAGCTTTTCGGCGTTCGCCGTGCGGAGAAGACCGAGCTTCTTTTCCGTGAGACGTTGCGTGAGCAATTCCTCGGCGACAACCTTCTTCTCCGAATTGGAACTCTCCCGAATCTGCTGGCCGTGAAGGTAATACTGGATCCACCAGATTTTGCCAATCTGCCAGAGGCGCCCCTTTCCGCGCTCACCTCTCTTCTTCGTCACTTGCTCTATCGCTACTGTTGCTGTTGCCATGTGTGCCCCCTTCCGTCAGCTCAACTTGCCGGTTCGCGAATCGACTTATGTTTCGCTCCTGGCCTCAGAACTATTTCGAGAGTATGGTTCTTGTTGCGTTCGTGAATTTTATGCAGCTCTGTAAGCGTCAGGTCGCTGTCCCCGCCGAAGGGGCTACGCGAACGGATATACTCTCTGTGGCCATCGGACAAAATCTCTTTGGCACTGATACCCGAATAGCAAAACGGAATAAGTCTCTCACCGCTGTATTCAAAGACGCGGAATTTCCCGCCCTCTAAAGTTTGCACGAGCAATGCCTGCCGGTCTTGGTGGCGGGGACTTTCACGGGCCGAGATGAGGTTCCATCCCGCTATCGGATCACACTCTTTGACGGCGCTGATCGCCGCATTCCATAGGCACAAGGCTTTTTCTCTGATTTGGCGATCAATCTCTTTAATATCTATCATCGTCGTCCTCCCTTACCGCATCCTAACTCACAAGCGGCCGCTTTAGGACCGTGTGCCCTCACCCTGCTCCGATGCCGAGTTCGTGTATCCGCTCTTGTACCGACTCTAACCAGTCCGCCGGCGCGGCTTCTTTCCGCACCCGAGATCTCAATAATTCCATCGATGTCATGCCCTGTATCTGTTCAATCGCGAAGTCGCGCCTGACCTCTTCGGCGAGCCGCGTCAGGACGGTTTCGATTTGCTCCAGACCTACTCCTACGCGTTGCAATCCCAGGATTTTCTCGCACGTGTCGAGCACGAAAACATTCGTCCATCGTTCAAATTCCGCGCGCGTGAAGTCTAAACTGTCCGGGTTTTTTGGCCAGATTCTCGATGCTGCATAATTGACCTTTTTGTAGTTTCGGTCGTACAACTGCGGCCACTTCTTTCCACTCACCGCACGCCTCCCCCATTTGCGTAGCTATTCCATTCACCGACCAGCCGGCAAAAGTTCTGCCGAAACTTCGGGCCGTGCCCATCGTGCTGGCGGCGCTTGAAACTTAGGACGTGCGCCAGTTCGTGCGCGAGCACCTGGACGAGTGAGTCTGGTGCGTATTCAGCATGACCAGCGCCACGCCGGGGCGGATGAGACCTGCGCATCCGGAGCGGTTTTTCCCTTCGACCCTGTCGTAGAACATCACTTCCACGTTTAGGCCGTAGCGGTGAGCCGCCCAGCGCGCCATGACGTGCAGCGTGTCGTTCGGGAATCGAACCCTACGCATTGGCCTTCTTCTTCCTGCCGTTCGCGATG
>JBGOWC010000267.1:0-3725 GCA_041478415.1 Terriglobia bacterium | reverse complement strand
GGCGATGACGCGGCCATGGCGGAGATCCGCGCGCAAATCGGCAACATCGAGACGGCGGAAACCAAGCAGACGCTGGGCTTTCATTCGGCGAAGACGCTCACGCCGGAGGCTTCCTACGAGTTGATCGCTCAAAAAGTAAAAGCGGCGCTGGCTCGGCGCGAGGAGTTCAAGCCCTTCATTCTGAAAACGCCGGTGTCGCTGGAGGTTAGTTTCAAGAATTATCTGCCGGCGGAGGTGCTGTCTTTTTTGCGAATTGTCGAGCGAGTGAATTCGCACACGATTCGTTTCGTGGGCAAGGACATGACCGAAGTGGCGGATTTTGTGGACTTCCTGGACACCTACAGCCCGGACCTCGCTCCCTGACGATTTGACTATTGCACCGCGCCGGGCGGACACACTGCCTCGCCAATGGCCGCCGAAAGATTTATCTCAAAGTCCTCTTCGCCAAACCCCACGGCTCGATAAGAGATCTTGCCGGCCTTGTCGAGCACGATGACGGTCGGATAAGAGTTCACGGCAAGCAGCCGGCCGAGGCCGTCGGCAAAGACCACCGTCGCCCGCATTTTTTCTTCCTGGATATAGGGCGGCACAAGCGTTTCGTCTTCGTCGCAGTTTACGGCGAGAAAGAGGACGGCGTCGTTGCCGCGGAATTCGGCAGCCACGCGCTCGAACTGCGGCTCGATGGCGCGGCACGGGCCGCACCAGGTCGCCCAGAAGTTGAGGACGATGACTTTCCCGCGGGCAGTTTCGAGCGACAGCGGTGGTCCGTCCGGAATCTGGCGCAGTTTGAAGTCGTAAAGTTCCGGAGAGTCAGAATTTCGCTTGGCATCAGCGGCCGGGCGAACGGCCCGCGAAGTCTCGTCGTACGTTTTCAGTAAAAACTCACCGAGGCCGTCTTCGGAGCCGTGGGCAAGCCGCCACACGTTTCCGAGTTTCCGCCGGATGCCGGGGCGATTGTCGTCGCCGCTCGCAGAGTCACTCAGAGCAAAGGCGCGGGCGTATTGAGCGATGGCGCGCGGCAGATCCTTTTGCAATTCGGCGAGTTCACCGAGCTTCTCCGCAGCCGTCGAATTCGGCACGAGCGCGTAGCTCTCTTCGAAGTCCCGCGAGGCGTTCGCAGTGTCGTGCTGCCGGAGATACAGCCGTCCGCGCAGCAGGAGAATCGTCATCCGCGATTTGCGCCGCTCGGCTTCCCATTCCTGCTGCGAAACGCGCGGCGACTTCTCCGCGGACGATTCGCGCTGGACATAGTCGAGCACGCGCGCGGCGTAACTCGTGGCGCGCTTGAGCCCATCTTCGTTTCCGGCGCGCTCGAGGAGCTGGATGGCAACCAGCGTCATGGACATGTCCTCGGGCGAGAGGGCCACAATCCGCTCGGCGTAATTCGCCGCGCCGCCCGTGTCCTTGAGCTGCAAATCGGCTTCGACAAGCGCGCGGTAGATCTCCGGCTTACGCTTGGTGTCCGGAAATAGCTTCAAATAACCTTCCAGATTCCGTACCAGCGCCGCGCGGTCGTTTCCAGCTCTATCAATCGCCTGTTGAAGCTGTTCGTCCGGAGCAGACTCTTTTGAAGCGGCGGGTTTCGTCTCTTGCGGACTCGCGGCCTTCTTTGCATCTTGCGCCGCCTGCGCGCTTGCCGGCACGGGAACGGCAGACAGCGCAACGAAGAAGAAAACTTGAAGAGCACGCATCACGAAGGCATTGTACCCGGTTTGCGCGGGCCGAGAAATTCGAGTTAGCGCGGCAAGTGCGACCTACGCGCCGCCGTGTACGCTGATGTTTCCGGAGACGGTGTGAATTTCAACGCGTGCGCTTCCGCTGCCGAAGCGCGCACGCAGCGCATGCCGAGACTGCTCTTCCAGCACGATGGGAATGTTGGTGTGGATGTTGCCGGAGACCGCTTCGGCGGAGAACCGAAAGCTGGCGCTCGGCGGGACCGTGATGTCCACGCCGCCGGATGCTGACCGGAGTTCCCAATTGCCGTTTGCGGCGGGATTGCCTTCCACGGTGATGTGGCCGGAGGCCGTGTGCACGGAGAGATCCTTAGATACGCCTCGCGAGGTGATGCTTCCGCTGCCGGTGCTGAGTTCCGCGGGTCCGTCCGCGCCGGAAACGCTGATCGAACCGGAGCCCGTGTGGGCGCGAACGGCTCCCTTCACGGTGGAAAGCGTGATTGAACCGGAACCCGTCGAGGCGCGAGCGTCCTCGCCGATGTCGCTGCCTTCAATCGAGCCGCTCCCCGTGGAGAGCTCCGCATGCCGCCCGATCCGGCTGGCATGGATGGAGCCGGAGCCGGTGGTCAAGTTGACCGGGCCGCGGACGTCGCGAAGCTCCTGGGCACCGCTGCCCACCGTCGAGTCCACCTCGGTTTCTTCCGGAGTTTCGATCACGTACTCGATGGAGATGTTGTGCCAGCGGCGGTGATCCTTCCCGATTCGAATCGCGTCGCCGCTTTGTTCGATCGGCGGGTTCGCGATGATATCGGCTAGTTCTTTCCTCGCGTTGCCAAACAAAAAATTCCCGGCACGCACTTCGGCATGAATGTGAACTTTCCCCGCTTGCCCGCCATGGATATGCACCGCCCCGGAGCCATTGCTGAGGTCGATTCGAACGGGCCCGGAAACCGTCAGCGTGCGGTCGAAACTGCCTTGTTCCGACGCGGCGTAGCTGCAGCCAGCGGCTGCCATCGCCGCGACCAAGACCGCCAATTGAATATGGGCTTTGCGAAGAAACAGCATGTGTCCCTCCATTCGTAAGCGCGGACGGGCTCCCGCCCTCGGCGCTTTGCCTGCCCGTCCTGGGAAGATACGCAAGAGGATGCTCCAGGGTTCCATGAGAAATCATCAGGAGAAGGTCTAAGGCTCTTCGCGGCGAAGCGGCTCGTTCAGCGATCCCTGGCGATAGCCTTCGAGGTCCAGTGTGACGTAGCCGAAGCCGAGGGATTTCAATCGCTGGGAGATCGCGTCAGCCATTTCCCTTGTAAGAGCCAGAGGCAATTCCTCGGGCGAAATTTCCACGCGCACGAGTTGGTCATGCAATCGCACGCGGAACTGCCGGAAGCCGAGCTCCCGCAGAGCGGCCTCGCTCTGTTCGACCAGAGACAACCGCTCGCGCGTCACTTCGGTCCCATAGGGCAAGCGCGAGGCCAGGCAGGCGGAGGCTGGCCGGTCCCAGGTCGGCAAACCGGCTCGCTTCGAGAGCAGGCGGATTTCGTTCTTCGTCAGGCCGGCATCGAGCAGAGGCGCCAGGACTTTGTGTTCGGCGGCGGCGCGATGGCCGGGGCGAAAATCGAGCGTGTCGTCGGCATTCACGCCATACGCAACCCCAGCGAAGCCGCGCGCCGCCGCGAGCTGATCCATCACCGTGAACAGCTCATCCTTGCAGAAATAGCAGCGGTCGGGCTGATTGGCTTGGTAGGCCGGATTGTCGAGCTCGTGCGTCTCGACGAATTCATGACCAATCGCCACCGCGCGAAGAAATTCCTCGACGCGCTCGCGATCGTAGGCGGAGAAACTCGCGGACAGGGCAGTGATGGCCATCGCGCGCGAGCCGAGCGCACACTGCGCGGCCCAGGCAAGGTAAGCCGAGTCCGCGCCGCCCGAAAGCGCGATGAGGAGCGGCCCGCAACCCGCGAGCCGTTCGAGCAAGCGCCGTTCTTTATCTTCCGAGGTTTCCGTCGCGCTCGTTTCCGTTTTCCGGATTTGAATGTAGGTGCTCAAGCGACG
>JBGOWC010000009.1:0-13229 GCA_041478415.1 Terriglobia bacterium | reverse complement strand
GTCGGGCAGCTCGCAGGAGAAGGGGAAGCGCTGCGCGTGGCGCGCGCGATGGCAGCGCAAGTCGTGAAGTTTGATCCCGGTGCGCGCATGGCCGCAAAGAATTTCATCAAGCCGGTCCCGCACGAAGAATTACAGCGCGAAATCGCAATTTTCTGCGAGCTCTTCGCCAGGCCCGCGGTTATGGCCGGCCTCAAGAAATTCGTCGAGTCCACCGACGCGATGCCGTATCTTCCTTGAGCCCGCTCTCGCTGGGAGGATTCATGCTACTAAAATGCCGAACCGCTCTGCTTGCTGGATTATTTTTCACCGGCGTTCCGCTGCCGTGTTCCGCGCAGGTGCCAGTCGCGCACTTTCCGGTTCCGGCGCCCAAGTTCGAAGTGCGCGTTGAGAAGAGCGTCATGGTGATCACGCGCGATGGCGCAAAACTTTCCACGGATCTTTATTTCCCCGTCGGCGTGAAACAACAACTCCCCGTCATCCTCATCCGTACGCCCTACAACAAGAGCGCGGAATGGAGCGTAGCGAACGCTCAGCGCTTTGCCGCGCAGGGATACATCGTGGCCGTGCAGGATGTTCGCGGGAAATTCGAATCCGGAGGCACGTACACCATCTCCGCCGCCGATACGAATGACGGTTCGGACACGGTGGATTGGCTCGTCGCGCAGCGCTGGTCCAACGGCAACATTGGCACCACTGGTTGCTCCTATTCCGGCGAGAATCAGGTGGAAATGTCGAAGCTCAGAAATTTTCACCATCTGGCGATGAATCCCCAGGCCGCGAGCGGTGGGATGCAGTACTTCGCGTCTCTGCGCGGTGGTGCATTCGAGCTGGCCGCGACCTCGGATTGGATTCTTTCAAACGGCGCCAAGACCCGCCCCGCCCCGGATCCTCCAAAGGTGGACTGGCCGGCGCTGTGGCGCAGCTTGCCGCTCAAGGGAATGATGGCTCGCGCGGGGATGCCGCCGACCGACTGGGACGATTTCGTCACTCACCGTGAAGGCGATCCATGGTGGCGCACACTCGGCTACGTGGATGAGACGGACAACTTCGACGTGCCGGCATTGTTCGTGGATGCCTGGTACGACTACGGAGCGGGCGACACCTTCCGGCTGGTGGATCTCCTCCAGAAAAACAGCGCGAGCGCACGCGGGCGGGAGAATCAGTTTGTAATCGTCGCGCCGACCACGCACTGCCGGTACGAGCTCGCCACCGAGCATACCGTCGTCGGTGTTCGCGAACTTGGCGACGCCCGCTACGATTTTTTCGGCCTGTATCTTGGCTGGTTCGATCATTGGCTCAGGGGCGCGGACAACGGCGTCCAGAAAATGCCCAAGGTTCAGCTTTACGTGATGGGTAAGAATGAATGGCGCGGAGAAAAGGAATGGCCGCTGGCGCGGACAATTTTCACCCAGTATTACTTGAGGAGCGATGGGCACGCCAATGGCCGGTTTGGCGACGGTGCGCTCTCTCTCGATCGCCCCGCCGACGAGACTTCCGACCACTACGTCTATGACCCGCGCTCGCCGGTGCCGACCGTCGGCGGCCCGGACTGGGGACCAGCCATCGGGGAGCTGAAGTCCGGCGCAGTGGATCAATCGGACGTGGAAATGCGCCACGACGTGCTGGTGTACACGTCGCCGCCACTCGAAGAAGGAATCGAGGTCACCGGCCCGCTCGACGTCGTACTCTCGGTTTCTTCCGATCAACCGGACACGGACTTCACCGCCAAATTGGTGGACGTCTATCCAGACGGAACGGCTTTCAATATTCAGGAAGGCATCCAGCGCGCCCGCTTCCGCGATGGTTTCAAGAAGCCGGTGTGGATGAAGGACGGCGAAGCCTACGAAATCCACGTCAACCTGAATGCCACCAGCAACTACTTCGGGCCGGGACACCGTATACGTCTCGAAGTTTCCTCGAGCAATTTTCCCCGCTTTGACCGCAATCTGAACACGGGCGGGAAGAACTACGACGAAACTTCGTGGCGGATCGCGCGAAACACGATTCACCATTCAGGCGCACGTGTGTCGTATATTCTGCTTCCGGTCATTCCGTGACGATCCGCCCCATGACGATCTGGCGGACTGGCTAGTAGTGGAGAAGGATTGAGTCCGGACGTTTTGCTCGCTTGTCGCGGAGATGATAAATTTATCGTGAAATGCGCACACTGGAGCAAACCACCGGAGAAGTCCTCGCCCTTGCGGCGAAGCACTTCAACGTGCCCCTCGAAGGCTTGGCGCCCGAGGATGATTTTTTCAAGAAGCTCGGGATTGACAGCCTGCAGGCTCTTGAGCTTTTATCGCGTCTCGAAAATCATTTTGGAATCGAGCTGCCGGACTACGAAGTGCAGGGCGTGAGCGATTTCCGCACGCTTGCCGGACGGATTCAAACCCGCCTGTAATGCTGGACCTCGCCAAGTATGACTGCCTCGGGGCGGCGTTACGCGACGCCCTCGATCAATTTGCAAACGAAGTCTGTTTGATTGAAGCCGACCGCGATCGCGAGAAGGAGCGGCTGACCTACCGCGATTTCAAGGCGCGGGCGCTGCTACCGGCTCGCGCTCTGGAAAGCGCGGGGTTCGGCGCCGGCGACCGGGCCTCGATCATCCTGACGAATCAGTCGAAGTGGCTGATTTCCGCCTACGCCATATTCTTCCGCGGTGGCGTGCTGGTTCCGCTCGACTACAAACTGACTCCGGACGAGCACTGGCAGTTGCTGAAGCACGCCAAGGCAAACGTGTTGGTCACGGAATACCCGATCTGGCGGCAGCTCGCCTCCGCCGCGGGCCGCGCTTCAAGCGGCGTGAAAACGATTCTCGTCACTGAAGCGCCGCCGAACACGGATCTTGCCGGCGCGCAAAGATGGGAAGAATTTCGCGCCGCGGGCGATCCGCAATTCATTCCGCGTCAACGGAGCGATGCAGCCTGCATCGTTTATTCTTCCGGGACGGGCGGCAGGCCCAAGGGCTGCGTCATGACGCACGAGAATTACTTGGAGCAGTGTATCGCGCTGACTGCTCTCTATCCCTTCTGGCCGGGTCTGCGCTATCTGAGCATTCTGCCGACGAATCATGCGATTGATTTCATGGTCGGCTTCTTCGGGCCGTTCGTCTGCGGGGCAACCGTCGTGCATTTGCGCACGCTGCGTCCGGAGTACGTGCGCGAAGCGTTCACAAAGTACAAGATTGCCTACGTCAGCCTCGTTCCGCTCGTGCTAAAGAACTTGCAAAAGGGCCTGCAGGCGCGGCTCGACGCTTTGCCATCCGCGAAGCGAAAAGTGTTCAACGGCTTGGTTGCGGTGAACAAACTGTTCACGCGTGGCCGTCCGTGGCCTGCGCTCAGCGGTCTCCTTCTGAAGCAGGTACATCAGGGATTTGGCGGCGAGCTGCGGACCATCATCGTCGGAGGCGCCTTCACCGAACCGCAAACGCTGCAGTTCTTCCACGACCTCGGCATTTCCGTGGCGAACGGATACGGCCTGACGGAAGCGTGCACGGCGATTACCGTAAATGATTTGAAACCCTTTCGTGCGGATACGGTCGGGAAGCCGCTTCCAGGGGCGGAAGTTCGCATCGCAAAGCCCGATGCGGAGGGAATCGGCGAAGTCGCCGTTCGCAGCCGCACCGTGATGTCCCACTATCTCGACGATCCCGAATTGACCGCCGAGACAATCGTGGACGGCTGGCTCATGACCGGCGACCTCGGCCGGATTGACGCCACTGGGCATCTGCAGCTCTTCGGCCGGAAGAAAAACATGATCGTCACCGAAGAGGGCAAGAACATCTATCCCGAAGACATCGAAAATGTTTTTGAAGGCTTGCCGGTGAAGGAGTTCTGCGTGTTTGCGGCGAACTACGTCTGGCCGCAACGCAGCATGATCGGCGAACAGCTCGTGCTCGTTCTGCACCTGGAGTCCGGCCAATCCTTCACCGAAGATTTGCGGCGCGAGATCAATGCGCGAAACAGCCGGCTGCTGAACTACAAGCGAATCCACGGCGTGGTGCTTGTGGACGATGATTTTCCTCGCACCGCGTCGCTCAAGATCAAACGAACTGCTTTGGCCGAACGGCTCGCCGGTATGGACCGCGCCGCCGCGATACAATCCTTGTGAAGTCCCGTGAAGGAATCGTGAAAGATCGCTTCTTCGCAGTCGTCAATCCCGCCGCGGGCGGCGGTCGCTCCGCAAAGCTCGCCGGCCCCGCGCTGTCGCGCCTGCGGGAAGCGGGATTGCGCGTGGACGTGATCGCTTCCACGGGCCCCGGTCACAGCACACAGCTCGCTCGAGAAGCCTATCTGCAGGGCTATCGGAAATTTTTGTCGGTCGGCGGCGACGGCACGGCGCACGAAATCGTGAACGGCGTTTTCGCGGCGGCTACCACGCCCGAGCGCATCGGCCTGGGTTTTCTGCCGCTCGGCACGGGGAACTCGTTTCTTCGGGATTTTACCGAGAGCGGCGCGGAGGAGGCCATGGCGGCGCTCCTCGAAGGCCGCACGCGCGCTTGCGACCTGTTGCGATTGACGCACGCCGCTGGCCATCTCTACTCCATGAATCTGTTGAGTATCGGCTTCACCGCTGATGTGGCCGTGCTGACCAACCGCATGTTCAAGCCCCTGGGCGAACTCGGCTATCTCCTCGGTGTTTTTGTACGAGTCCTGCAGTTGCGCCGGCGCGCCTTTGCGTTGCGATGCGATGACGACGTGGAGTGGGACGAACGGCGCTGCCTCTTTCTCAGCTTCAACAACAGCAAGTACACCGGCGGAAAGATGTTCATCGCGCCGCTCGCCGATCCCACCGACGGCTTGATTGAGGTCGTACGCTGGGGCCCCATCGGACGTCTTGGGCTCTTGCGCATGCTGCCGAAGCTGTACGACGGCTCGCACATCCAGCATCCACTGGCCTCGCGCCGCGCCGTCCGCAAGGTCGAGTTCAACGTGCCTGAGCCCGTGGACGTAATGGTTGACGGCGAGGTGATGACGCTGGAGTGCCGCTCGCTGGACGTTCTTCCCGGGGCCGTGGACGTTTACATATGAAGAGCGCCTGGCTGAGGCTGCGCAGCGCGGCGCTTTGGATTGTGAGCCTGCTTCATTTTGTCCTGTTCGTGCCCGTGCTCACCACGCTGGCGGTTTTCTTCGATCCCCGCAGGCATGACTGGCTCCAGCGCGGGTTCTGCCGGCGAATCCTGCGGCTGTCCGGTGCACGCCTCGATGTGCAGAGGGCGCCTGGATTTGATCCCCAGCGCACCTCTTTCTTCATCGTCAATCACGTCAACCTGTTCGATCCCTTTGTCCTGTACTGCGCCATCCCGCAGTACGTCCGCGGCTGGGAGCTCGAATCGCATTTCAAAATCCCCGTCTACGGCTGGCTGATGAAGCGCTTCGGCAACGTTCCGGTGCCGGACGTCCGCCGCCCATCGGACTTGAAGCGGCTGTGGCGATTGACGCAGGACGCCCTGGACGGTGGCACAAGTCTGATTGTGTTTCCAGAAGGGAAGCGCACACGCGACGGGCGCGTCGGAGATTTTCAGGAGGGCGTATTCCGTCTGGCGCAACAACTCGGCGTGCCGCTTGTTCCTGTGAGCCTGGTCGGCTCCTTCGGCCATCACCGGACGGGCCACTGGATGTTCTGGCCGGCGACGATCACCGTGCACATCCACGACACGATCGAAACGCGCGGCCTCACCAAACACGACGTCGCCGCGCTCCGCTCTCGCGTAGCCGCGGCAATCGTCGCCCCCGTGGATGAGTGGCTGAATCGAACTAAAACGTGAGCTTGATGCCCGGCAAAGTCCGCCCCGCGCGGGTTTCCTGCCAGGTGAATACAATCCGGTGGATGACCGTGATCGTGGAGATCACCGCGATCACCCAAAGCACCGGCGCCATCCGCGAGAACAGTCCTCCGATAATGAGGAGCACCAGCCGCTCGGGTCTCTCCATGAACCCCACCTTGCACAGCGGGATCAACGACTCCGCACGGGCCCGCGCGTAGCTGACCATCACCGAGCCGGCCGTCGCCACCGCCGCCAGGACGACGTACGGCGTTCGGCCGCTCACTGAGTAATAGACGAGCAAACCCATATACAGCGCCATGTCGGCATAGCGATCCAGCGTCGAATCGTAAAACGCGCCGAAGGCGGTCACGCGATTCTGCCGCCGTGCCACCTGTCCATCCAGCATGTCCAGAAAGCCGGCGAATAAAATAATCAGCGCGCCGGTGCGAAAGCGTCCGGTGGCGAACATCGCCGCCGCGCCAAAATTCACCAGAAGGCCAAAAAACGTCAGGAAGTTGGGATTGATTCCTGTGGCCGCCAGTGCGCCGACAATCTTGTCGAGCAGCCACTTGCTCCCGGCTCCGATCGCGCCTGTGAAAGTTGTTGCCATTCGCCTGTTTCGCCGGAATCATTCCGCGGACTCGACGCGGTTCCGCAAAATCCTACACTAGCCGCGCGGTCCATCGCAAACAAGTGGAGATTACCCCTCCGAAGCGGTCTCTCCGCCCAACAATTGCTCTTGACGCGATTCGGCCGCCCGCTTAGATTCGCTGGTGCCGCTTTCCCGGATGGACACGCCCCTCAACCGCCGCCGATTCCTCGCACAAACTGTCACCGGCGCGGGCGCTGTATGGCTCTCGGCGCACTGGCCCGCGATTCTTTCCGCGGCGGAGCACGCCCGCCACGCGGCACGCTCCACGCCGCCGCCTAAATTCGAGTTTTTCACGCCCGAACAAGCGGCCGAGGCCGAAGCCATCGCCGCGCAGATTATTCCCACCGACGACACGCCGGGCGCGCGCGAAGCCGGTGTGGTGTACTTCATGGACCGCTCGCTCAAGACCTTCGCCAGCGACCAGCAGAAACCGTTTGTTGAAGGCCTGGCGCAAATTCAGGCCAAGACCGCCGAGCTTTTCCCGGGCGTCACGAAATTTTCCGCCGCATCCTCGGCGCAGCAGATCGCCGTGCTCAAGGCCATGGAAAAAACCCCGGTCTTCGGGATGTTTCGCTTTGCCACGGTCGCGGGATTTCTCGCGGATCCCGCGCGCGGCGGCAATCGCGACGAAATTGGCTGGAAGCTGATTGGTCTCGAGAGCGCCCACATGTACCAGCCGCCGTTTGGCTACTACGACCGCGACTATCCCGGCTGGCAGCCGAATCCACCGGATGCGAAAAAGAAATGAAACCTTCGCGAGTGGTCTACAAGACATCCGAGGAAGTGGACTTTGTCATCGTCGGCTCCGGCGCGGCCGGCGGCGTTCTGGCCAAGGAGCTCTCCACCGCTGGATTCCACGTCGTCGTTCTCGAACAGGGCGCTTACGTCACGCCTGACCAATTCAGCCATGATGAGATGAAGCAGTGGAACGAATACGCGCTCACCAACGATCCGAAGAGCAGCCCCGCCACCTTTCGCAAGACTGCCCAGGACAAAGCCGAGCCGCAGCCGGCCGTAATGTACGGCCGCTGTGTGGGCGGCGGCACCGTCCATTTCACCGCAAACTTCTGGCGCTTTCACGAAATTGATTTCATCGAGCGCAGCAAGCGCGGCCCCATCTCCGGCACCGGCTTCGCCGACTGGCCCATCACGTACGCCGATCTCGAGCCCTACTACACGAGAGTGGAATGGGAGATCGGCGTCTCGGGCCTCGCCGGCGCAAGCCCATTCGATCCTCCGCGCTCCAGGCCGTATCCCATGCCGCCCCTGCCCGTTAAGTCCTCTGGAGTTCTCTTCGAGCGCGGCGCCCGCAAGCTCGGCTGGCATCCTTTCCCAGCCCCCATGGCCATCCTGTCGAAACCCTATCCGGGCCGCGGCGCCTGCATCCACTGCGGCTCTTGCGAATTATTCGGCTGTGAAGTCGGCGCAAAGTCCAGCACGCTCGCCAGCGTCATTCCCATGGCCGAGAATACGGGCCGCTGCGAGATTCGCCCCAACAGCTACGTCTACCGCGTCGAACTCAACGAGCGCGGCCGCGCCACCGGCGTGGCCTACTTCGACGCCCAGCGCCACGCGCAATTCCAGAAGGCCAAGGCCGTCATCCTCTCCGCGAACGGCGCCGAAACCCCGCGCCTGCTCCTGCTCTCCACTTCCAAGCTATTTCCCAATGGCCTCGCCAATTCCAGCGGCCTCGTCGGCAAATACCTGATGCCCAACGGCAATCTGGAAGTCTCCGGTGTCTTCGAGCACCAGCTCAATGAGTACAAGAGCGTCGTCGTCACCCGCGTCCTGCACGATTTCTACGAACTCGACCCCAAGCTCGGTTTCTACGGCGGCGGCGGGCTCGATGCGCGATTCGACCTCACTCCGATCTTCTTCGGCCTCGGCGGGCTTCCGCCGGACGCGCCCCAGTGGGGCAAGGAATACAAGTCCATGCTTCGGGACTACTACACGCGGACGATGACCGTCTTCTGCCACGCGGCCTCGCTTCCGCTCGATTCCAACGGTTTTTCTCTCGATCCCGATGTGAAGGACGCGTGGGGACTTCCTGCCCTCCGTCTTACCTACAAAGATCACCCCGACGACCTAAAGACCGTGGCCTACCTGCGCGACCGCGCGCTTGAGCTGCTCGATGCCGCCGGCGCGCGAAAGTCGTGGTCCCAACCCATCCAAGAGACTCAATTCGTCGCCCACCTCCTCGGCACCTGCCGCATGGGCAGCGATCCCAAGACTTCCGTGATCAACACCGACCATCGCACCCACGACGTGCCAAACCTGTTTCTTTGCGACGGCAGCAGCCTGGTCACCTCCGGCCGCGGCCAGCCGACCATGACCATTCAAGCGCTCGCCTACCGCGCTGCCGACCGCATCACCGCTCTCGCCCGCCGCGGCGAAATCTCGTCTTAACCTTCCGATTCGTTCTGCTTGAATGAAGGCGCGGAAATTCGGCCTGGGTGAACTTGCCTGCCCTGAGGAGATTTCCGCCGAAAGCACCTGCAATGGCCCCAGCACAAAAACAGAGACGACATTTTAAGACGCTTTTTCCCCCACAGTGACAGCAAAATACTGGGCCGGTGTGGTTCCTACATTGCGCAGACCATGTTGTTCATTTGATGCGACAAAGAAAGCCGAACCGGCTGCAAGGATGCTTTTCTTTCCGGCAATTGTGGCTTCGATGATCCCGCTGCTGATGAGGAAAAGCTCTTCACCAGCGTGATGGTGCGGTGCGTGGGGCATGGCACCGGCCTCCAGAACCGTTTCATGAGCTTCCATGTAGTCACCCGTGATTGTGCGGCCTTCCAATATGTCCCGATAGGTAGCTTGTCCTTCTTTCGCGACAGGCAAGCTCTCAAAACTGTAAGCTTTGGAACTTAAGGTGCGCTTCTCAGCAGAAGACCCAGACACTGCAGCACAAAATGTCGGAAGTAACGTGCAAGCTTCTCTTCGAGTAATCTTCACCGAGTCCTCCCAATTGCTATTCTCTTATAGCACGTCCAAATGAGGCTCACGCTGGACAGAGGGAGGTGCGGATTTTCGGAGGGACTTTTGTTTGGTGGGCCTGGGTGGACTTGAACCACCGACCTTCCCGATCCTATCGGGACGCTCTAGCCAGTGCTTCAATATAATGTCGGCTCTTCATACCCTTTATCTCGCGTTCTCGTCTGGCAGCTTCGCTCTTGGTTTCGAATATTTCAGAATGAAATAACTCCCAGGGTCCACGGTTCTTGATGGACGAAGTGCGATTGTTGTTGTGCTCGCATATGCGCTTAGTCAGATTCTCCGTGTGGCCGATGTAGAACTGGCCTGTCGATTGACTTCGCAGAATGTAGGTTTGAAAGGGCATTGCTCGCAAAATTGGTAGGCCTGGATTGACGATCTTCGAACTGTCGACGGTTGCTCGTCATCGCATAGGCTTGACAACGATTCGCGATTTCATCTCAGAAGGCTTACCCGTCCAATCCGTTATATATTTGCCGCTCACTGCATTTCCCTCAAGCCCCTGGCCGAAGGCAAACACATACGCGTGCGGCCCAAAGCTTGCATGAACTCCGGCTCGGGCTGAGAGGATCGTCCCGACGATTCGGCGCAATGCCGATGCTTTGAAAGTCCTCGCCGGGAAAATGACATTTCCGTTTTCGCCTGTACTCAAGACCGATTCGTGACCCTCCGTTTCTGCTGAGTAATTTTGCCAAGCTAAGCGAACGGTCATTCCTTGCACTGCGTGTCCATTCTGGTCCACGACCCATACCTCCCATCGGGGAGTTGCGGGCGAAGAAATGGGCCAGAATGCGGCAATCAAAACTGCCCCAGCCAAGCCCCAAGCTGTGTAGAGCGTTCTTTTGTGCTGCGTTGGACGGCTGAACATACGACGGTCTCCGACAAGCAGACGCCAGCTTCAAGAATTTAGCCTGATCTATGCGAAAAAGAAACCGTTTAGGAGGGTGCTCGTCTACGCGAAAGCAGAACTCTGGGCTCGCCGATAGAGCTCACGGATGAAGTGGGGGAAAATGGTGGGCCTGGGTGGACTTGAACCACCGACCTCGCCCTTATCAGGGGCGCGCTCTAGCCACCTGAGCTACAGGCCCGAATGGATTGCACAAAAAGTTTACCACGCCTCGGCCAAAATGTGGCCGCCGCGCCCCGCGATCTCCGATATCTGCATCTAACAGAGAAACTCCACGATGCGCTTAGAAACTGCGAAAGACAAATTTCCTCCGACCGCGTCTCTCCAGAGGGAGGGCCGATCCGAGCGCGGCAATGCCGGGTTTCGAAGTGGCAGCCAATTTGGACTGCACGCTCGGGTGTAAAATCTCGGATGTTCATAACGAAAATATGCCCCCTTGCTAAAGTGGGCGCAATCCGATGGGAATGGGGTGCGGAGACATGACAGCGATTCATTCGCGCATGATGAATCGCAGGTCAGTGCTGGCGCTCGCTCTCTGCGGCGCACTCTCGTGCGCAGCGCAGGGTGGAATCGCACCCCGGTCCCAGCGGCCGGCTCATCCCGAGTTGCTCGTCTCCGCCGCATGGCTGGCCGGCCATCTTCACGATCCGCATCTCGTCATCTTGTGCATCGCGCAGAATCCCGCTTTCTACACCGAAGGCCACATTCCCGGCGCACGATTCCTGCCGCTCGAGGAGCTGACGGCGGAACAAGGCAACGTGCTCCACGGAGTTCCTCCCATTGATTCGCTCCGCGCCGCGTTTGAAAACGCCGGCGTCAGCGACGACAGCCGCGTTGTGTTGTATGGAGAACGGCTCGGCTTGCTCGCGGCGCGCGCGTTTTTCACGCTCGATTTTCTCGGCCAGGGAAACCACGCCGCGCTGCTCGACGGTGGGCTCGAGGCGTGGAAGCTGGAGAAACTCCCTCTTACGACCGAGGTTACTGCGCGGGAGAAGGGAAAATTCACGCCGAAGCCCGCGCGCGAAGTGCTGGTCGACCTGGATGCCATGCGCAGCCTCTCCCGCGAGGCGGCGAGTTCCTCTTCACTTGCGTTACTCGACGCGCGTCCCCCCGAGGAATTTTCGGGAGCGCGTCTCTCCCAGGATGTCTCGCGCGGGGGCCACATCCCCGGCGCAGCGTGCCTCTACTGGATGAATACTCTGGTCAGCCGTGAAAATCCGGTGCTGAAGCCGGTGGAGGAGCTGCGTCACATTTTCGAAGCGGCCGGCGTGAAGCACGGCGCGCGCGTGGTCACCTACTGTCGCACCGGAGTGCAATCCTCGATGGATTATTTCGTCGCAAAATATCTTGGCTACCCGGTCAGCATGTATCCCGGCTCCTTTTTCGAGTGGAGCCGCACAGACGCGCCGGTCGAGGTTCGCAAGTAAAGTCCGCGTCCAATCTCCGCGCTACTGTACAAATCCCACGTTCGGCGCCGGCCCGGCCTCGGGCGCCTCTTTGATCGCGCCGAACTGCGTTTCATAGCGCGCCAGGTTTTCCCCGAGCGCGCGCCAGATGCGCTTCGCATGCCCGGGGCTGACGATCAGGCTCGCCAGCAATTTTCCCTGCGCTCCGTTCGGAAAAATGTAGATGTAGTTGAGCGTGAATTCCTCCACGTTGTGGTGAATCATCACCAGGTTGCTGTAGAGCCCCTGCAGCTCCTTTTCGTCCGCCTTGATCTGCACCTGCCGCTGTTCTTCCATCGTCGGTATCTCCCGGGTTGCGCAATCGAAAGTACCACAACCCCGCCGTTTCCGGCGCCGCCCTGCCGCTAACGCCGGGGCCCGATGTCTCGATGAACAAACATTCAGGGAAGTTCTCTTGACACCCACCTATATTAAGTGTAGTTTTGTTCGCAGGTTCAACACAGTTAACTAAACTCATGTCGCCGACCGCGCCGCCAAAACTCGAACCGCCCCAACTCGAGCCCGAAGCCGCCCTCGCAAACGAATCCGCTTCCCCGGCCGCCGCTGAATCTATGACGCCGGCTGCGCCTTCGTGGCGCCGCTTGGGATCCCTCCCGTCGTTGCCCGAAGTGCACCGCACCATTCCCATCGCCCCAGGCGCTTCGTGGTTCCGCAAAGTCCTGGCCTTCGCCGGCCCGGGCTATCTCGTCGCTGTCGGGTACATGGACCCCGGCAATTGGGCCACCGACCTCGGCGGAGGCTCGAAGTTCGGCTACACGCTTCTCAGCGTCATCCTCATCAGCAATTTGATGGCGATGCTTCTCCAGGCCCTTTCGGCCAAGCTGGGAATCGTCACCGGTCGCGACCTGGCCCAGGCCTGCCGGGACCATTATTCCCGCCGCACCGGAATCGCTCTCTGGGTGCTTTGCGAAATCGCCATTGCCGCTTGTGATCTGGCGGAGGTGCTCGGTTCCGCGATCGCGCTGAAGTTGCTCTTCGGCCTGCCGTTGTTGGCCGGCGTCTTCATCACTGCCCTCGACGTCCTTCTAATTCTGGCGCTGCAGGGCCGCGGTTTCCGCTTCATCGAAGCCATTGTCGTTACGCTCATCGCCACCATCGCCGCGTGTTTTGCCTACGAGATCTTTTTTGCCCGGCCGCTTTGGCGCGAAGCCGCGCGCGGCTTTGTCCCCCATCTCGAAATCCTCCGCAACCGCGAGATGCTGTACATCGCTATCGGCATCCTCGGCGCCACCGTGATGCCCCACAACCTCTATCTCCACTCGAGCCTGGTGCAGACCCGCGCGTTTGGCACGACGGTCCGCGGCCGCCGCGAAGCCGTTCGCTACGCCGTCTTCGATTCCACGCTCGCCCTCGGCTTCGCCCTTTTCATCAACGCCGCGATTCTCGTCCTCGGCGCCGCCGCGTTTCACACCCGCGGCATGACCGATGTGGCCGATATCT
>JBGOWC010000162.1:0-5433 GCA_041478415.1 Terriglobia bacterium | reverse complement strand
TGCGTCTGGCCGCGCAGAGGGCTTTGCGGGAAGCCCCACAAGAAAACCGCGAGTCCTAGAAGCGCTCCGCTTCCTCTGAAAAAGCCCTTGCGCATGCGCTGATTCGCTCAGACGAAGGTTAGCACACCGGCGTTGCCTGCCCCGGCGCCTTTGGCGGTATCATTTCGATGATGCTTAGGCGAAGAGAAAACTTCGCCCGTTCTTCTCCGGGCCCGGGGCCGGTCTCTTTCATGGAGCCTCTGCAGGAAAAATACTCGCGGCAAGTGCTTTTCACCGAAATCGGCGAGGAGGGGCAAAGGCACTTGCTCGCCGCGAGCGCCGCAATCGTGGGCTGCGGCGCGATCGGGGCTGCTGCCGCGAATCTTCTCGCACGCGCAGGGGTGGGCAGGCTCCGCCTTGTGGACCGCGATTTCGTTGAGCCGTCCAATCTGCAGCGGCAGACCCTCTATGACGAAGCGGACGCCCGCGAGGCACTGCCAAAGGCTGTCGCGGCCGAGCGAAAGCTGCACGCAATCAATTCCGGCGTCATCGTCGAGGGCGTCGTCGCCGACCTGACGCCGGAAAATGCCGAAGAGCTGCTGGCCGGTTTCGATGTGATTCTCGACGGGACCGATAATTTTGAAACGCGATTCCTGATAAACGATGTCGCCGTGAAACACGGCCGGCCATGGATTTACGCCGCCGCCGTGGCGAGCCGCGGCGTGACCCTGGCGATTCGTCCGGGAACCACCCCGTGCCTCGCGTGCCTCATCGAGAGCGGCGCAGCGGGACTCGAAGAGACCTGCGACACCGTCGGAGTGCTCGGCGCCATCGTCCATCTGATGGCCTCGCTCGAAGTCAGCGAGGCATTGAAGTTTCTTGCCGGGCGCGAGGATGCGCTGCACGGGCGGCTTCTCTCCTGCGACGTTTGGAGCGGGAGAATGCAGTCGGTTCGTGTGGAACGCAATCCGGAGTGCCGCGTGTGCGCCGGACGCGAATTTCGTCATCTCGAAGGCGAAGCGCAACCCCACATCACGATGTGCGGGCGCGATTCCGTGCAGATTCACGAGCGCAGCCGCCGGCTGGATCTGCCCGCCCTGAGCCGGCGGCTCGCCCCGACGGTGGCCGAGCTGCGCAACAACGAATTCCTTCTTCGCTTTCGCGTGCCGCCCTATGAAGTGGCAGTGTTCGCCGACGGCCGCGCCATCATCAAAGGCACGCGCGACCCCGCGGTGGCGCGTTCGCTGTACGCCCGCTACATCGGTTCCTAGCTTTACGCTGTTCGCGCCGCGCAAATTTTCGTTTGGAGATTCCGCTAGCGAAGGATGCCCGAACGGCCGAAGGGCGTGCGCATGACCGCGCGGTCCAGATTTTCGCGAAGATTCATCAGCGTCAGAAAAGTGCTGAGAACGCGAGCCTTCAGGTCATCGCTCAGGGCCAGCCCGCTCGTCGCTACGCGCGCGAGCCGCTCGCCGTTTTCGGCGATGAACAGGATAATCTCTTTTTGGCGCTCGTGCGGCGCGGTCCCGAGCACCGTTTCCCGGCGCATGTCGGAGCACGCGTGTTCGAGCGAAAGCGTGAAGTGCAGAACGCAAAGATCCCGTTCCGCAAGCGAGCCCGGCACGTTCATCTTGCATCCCGGGGATTTACAGGTCGTGGCCATCGCGTGAGAGGTGCTCGTTGATAGAGTACATCGCCGGTGGGGAAAATCCAGCGCGCGGTCCGCCGGTGGCGCGAATCGGTATCGGCGCGGCATCCCGCCGCAGCGGAACATTTTCTCCCGATTCTTCAGAAAACCGTTGACAGCGGTCCGACTCCTTCCGTATAAATATACAGTCGAATGCATACTTCGTGGATGCCGATGAGCTCCGGAAAGAAATTTCGCCACGGGCAGATTCTGAACGTGATTGCCGGCGAGGCCGTCACCAGCCAGGACGAGCTCCGGCTCCGCCTGGCCCGGCGCAAGCTCCGGGTCACCCAGGCCACGCTCTCGCGCGACCTCCAGGAGCTCAAGCTGGTCAAAACTCCGAAGGGCTACAAGCCGGCCGCCGCGCTCGCCGAAGAAAGCGTCCCGCTCCCGCCGCTCGCCCGGGCCCTCTCCGAGTTTCTGGTGGACATTCGCCCGGCCGAAAATCTTCTGGTGCTGAAAACGCCTCCCGGCGGCGCGCAGCCTCTCGCCGCGGCCATGGATAGCGCGAAATTTTCCGAGATTGCCGGGACGATCGCCGGCGACGACACCGTCCTGATCATCACGCCGAAACGGAAGGACCGGGAATCCTTGCAGAAGAAGATTGAAGCCTTGCTCAAATGAGAGACCCGAGACAAGTCGCCGTGGTGGGGGTGTCCGGCTACACGGGCATCGAGCTCGCGCAGATCCTGCTGCGCCACCCGCAGCTCCAGAAGCCGGTCTTCTATCTGCGCGAGACGCGCGGCGCCAGATGCCTCGCTGAGCTTTTCCCGCAATTTCGCGGCTGGGGCGAAGCCCCCGTGCGGCCGCTTTCCGTCGAGGCCATCACCAGCAGCCGAGCCGGCATTGCGTTCCTGGCGACGCCGCACGAAGCCTCGCGGGAGCTCGCGCCCGCTCTGACCCAGGCTGGGATGCGCGTCGTGGACTTGAGCGGCGCGTTTCGTTTCCGCTCGGGGGAAACGTTTTCGTCCTGGTACAAGATGGAGGCGCCGCCGGCGGCACTGCTCGAACAAGCCGTGTACGGCCTGCCCGAGCTTTACGGCAAAGCGCTCGCCGATGCGCGGCTGGTTGCCAATCCGGGTTGCTACGCCACCTCCGTGATTCTGGCGCTGCGCCCGCTGGCCGAAGCCGGGTGGATTGCGGCCGAGCGCGGCGTCATCTGCGACTGCAAATCCGGGGCCAGCGGCGCGGGCAAGGAATTGCGCCGCGATCTCCAGTTCGTCGAAGTGGATCAGAATTTCCGCGCCTACGGGTTGTTCACGCACCGTCACACGCCGGAAATCCTCGAGCATACGGGTCTTCCCGGCGGGCAGGTCATTTTTTCAACGCATCTGCTCCCGCTTGCGCGCGGAATCCTTTCCACGATCTATCTCTGGCTCGACGCGCCGCGCGCGCCGGAAGAAGTCGAATCGCTCTATCGCCGGTTTTATGCGGGCCGGCCGATGATGCGCATTCACCCTGCCGGAGAGCTGCCGGACCTGCAGCACGTGGCGCACACGAACTTCTGCGATATCGGCTTCGCGCTGGACGCCGCGGGCGAACGGCTGATCGTCGTTTCCTGCCTCGACAATCTCGGAAAAGGCGCGGCGGGGCAGGCCGTGCAAAATCTCAATCACATGCTGGGCATAGAGGAGCAGACCGCACTCCAATGAGACTCGTCATCAAGTTTGCCGGAGCATTGCTCGAAGACGCTGACACCGTCCGCGCGCTGTCGCAGCAGGTCGCGGCGCTCGCCCGCGAAGGGCACGAACTTCTCGTCGTTCACGGAGGCGGACGCCTCTTCACGGCGACGCTGAAGCGCCTGGGAGTCGAAAGCCGTTTCGTCGCCGGGCTGCGCGTGACCGACGGCGAAACGCGCGACGCCGCCGTCATGGTGTTCGCCGGCTTGCTCAACAAGCGCCTCGCTGCCGCGATTTCCGCGGAAGGCCAGCCGGCCGTGGGAATTTCCGCGGCGGACGCGCAATGTTTCCGCGCGGAGCCGCTGGTGCACAACGATGTGGCGGGGGGGCTCGGCTACGTCGGCTACATCACCGGCGTCAACGCGGCGTTCCTCGAGTCGTTGTGGCGCGAAGGGCTCGTGCCGGTCGCGCCGTGCCTGGGGCTGGGCGCGGACGGCGAGCTCTACAACATCAATGCCGACCACATGGCCGCGGCTTGCGCGGAATATCTCCACGCCGACCATCTCATCTATCTGACCGACGTCGCCGGCGTACTCGACGGTGAAAGAATTCTCCCTGCGATCGCCTCCAGGGAAATTGGCGCGCTGATCGAGAGCCGCGTCGTCTCGGGTGGTATGGTGCTGAAGCTCGAAGCCGCGAAGCGCGCGCTCGAAGGCGGCGTCGGCGGAGTTTGCATCGTGGGCGGCGCCACGCCGGAGGCGCTCCTCGAGGCCGCGCATGCGCAGGCGGCGGGCACACAGGTTACCCGCGAGCCTCGTCCTGCGGCGCAAGCGGCGGCATTGAGCGCGGCATGAAGCCCGGACGATCTCCAAAGAATAGAAAAATGGGCGCGCAGAAAACAACGAAAACGATGGCGCGCCGCGCGGCGGCCGCTCGGACGGCTCTCGCCGACGCCGAGCAGTTTCTGCTGCCCACCTACAAGCGCCCGCCGGTCGTCTTCACGCACGGCCGCGGCTGCGCCGTCTTCGATTCGCGCGGAAGAAAATATCTCGATTTTCTTGGCGGCATCGCCGTCAACGCGCTGGGCCACGCCCATCCACGGATTGTGCGCGTCATCCGGCGGGAAGCCGCGCGCGCGATTCATCTCTCAAATCTCTTTCACAACGAGTACCAGGGGCCGCTGGCGCGCAAGCTTTCGGAATGGTCCGGACTCGACCGCGTGTTCTTCACCAACAGCGGCACGGAGGCCATCGAAGGCGCGCTGAAGCTCGCGCGGCTGCACGCGCGGAAACAATGCGGCGAGGAGGCCGGCAAGGCGGCGAAAGTTCGCGTCCTGGCGCTGGAAAACTCCTTTCACGGGCGCACGTTCGGCGCGCTTTCCGTCACTGCGCCGGAAAAATACCGCGTCCCCTTCGAGCCGCTTGTTCCCGGCGTCGAATTCGTCCGCTTCAACGACGTCGCCGACCTGGAGGCGAAATTCGACGCATCGGTGTGCGCCATCATCCTCGAAACAATTCAGGGCGAGGGCGGCATTCATCCGGTGAGCGAAGCCTTCTGGACGCGCGCGCGAGAGCTGGCCACCCGGCACGAAGCGTTATTCATCGCCGATGAGATTCAGTGCGGGCTGGGCCGCACGGGGCGGCGCTTCGCCTATCAGAAGTTTTCTTCAAAGCCGGACATCGCCGTGGTGGCTAAGCCGCTCGCCGCGGGCTTGCCCCTGGGCGCGATGATTACGACGCAGGTCGTCGCCAACTCGATTTCGCCGGGGCTCCACGGCACGACCTTCGGCGGCGGTCCACTGGCCTGCGCCGTGGCGCTCGAATTTCTCCGCACCATCGAAGAAGATTCCTTGCTCGAAAACATCGGCGCGCGTGGCGCGGACCTCCGCGACGGCATCGCGGCGCTGGCGAAAAAATTTCCCCTCATCCGCGAGATTCGCGGTGAAGGTCTCATGCTTGGCGTCGAGCTCAGCGTCGAGGGCGCGCCGTTCGTCGCCGAGGCGCTGCGCCGCGGCCTGCTCATCAACTGTACGCATGACTACACGCTCCGTCTCCTGCCGCCTTACACCATCACCGCGGCCAGCGTGCGCGAATTTCTCCAGTTGCTGGCAACCGTTCTTTCCAAGACCCCGCGAGTGGCACCGAAGCC
>JBGOWC010000074.1:0-7602 GCA_041478415.1 Terriglobia bacterium | reverse complement strand
TGCGCTCTTCGCCCAGGACAAATGGCAGATCCTGCCCGGCCTGACTCTGAATTTCGGCTTGCGCTGGGAGGCGCAGATCTTCCCCAGCCCCGTGGTTCCGCCATCCCAGACAGCCTATGGAATCTTTCTCAGCGACCCCACCTTTCCCTCCGACGGCACCTTGCATAGCCCGAAAAAGGAGTTCCAGCCGCGCGTCGGCATCGCCTGGGATGTGGCCAATAACCACAAGTCGGTCCTACGGGCAAGTTGGGGCATGTACTATGGCCATCAGAACATGCTGAGCCAGGTGGGCTCCATCACCACCAACGGCGTGCAGCAGGGCGTCATCTTCCGGAACACCTTCCTCAACTGGCTGGTGGGCAATGTGTTTGGCGCGGGCAACGTGAACTGGCCGAATGTGTTTCCCGTGACTCCCGGAATTTCCTCCTGTGACAATGGTCCGGGCACCCCCGCCAACCCCTTCCCCTGCTTCACGGGCGTACGCACCTTCAGCAAGGACTACGAGAACCCGCGCATCTACACCACCAACGTAGCCTATGAGCAGGACCTCGGCCATAACGTCGCCGTCTATGCCGACTTCACCATTTCAAAGGGCGTGCACATGACTCGCTTCTACAACGCCAACAACGGCTCCGGACCTACCATCATTCCCACCAGCGGGAACACCGTCCTGTACACCGGCCCGAATCCCTTTGGTCCGTACCTCGATTTCACCTTCATCACCTCCAGCCCCGGCAAATCCCTCTATCGCGGGGTCACCTTCGGCGCCCGCAAGCGCTTCAGCCAGAAATGGCAGATGGAGGTCAACTATACCGTCTCGAAGGACCTTGACGACGACTCCAACGAGCGCGACCCCTTCAGCGACCGCACCTTCAACCGCTTCGACCTGTCGAAGGATTACAGCCTTTCCGACCGCGATCAGCGCCACCGTTTCAACTTCTACACCTACTTCGAGCTGCCCAAGGGCATCACCGGCAGCGTCCGTATGCAGGGCCGCTCGGCCCAGCCCATCACTCCCGCAACGCGCATCCAGGGCGGCGTGGACCTCGGCCGCAACACCCTGCGCAAGGATAATGCTTTCTTCTCTTTCGACTGGAGGTTGGAACGGCCCTTCCATCTCAACGACCGCGTGCAGCTCATCCCGGTCTTTGAGATGTTCAACACTTTCAACAACAAGAACAACATCAACCCGTTGACCACGCCGGCGGTTGGCGACTTCAGCGGCTTTCTGCGCTTCGGCGTAGGTGACCCCCGTCAGGCCCAGTTCGCTCTGCGGCTCACGTTCTAAACTTTCCCCGCACGGGGACTTTCGCGAAGAGGGGCGCTTCGGCGCCCCTCTTTGTTTTTCCAGTGAGCCCGCGATCCGCATCAAGACGATGCCCGTGCTACTCTTTCCGCGATGCAACCCTATTCCGACGGCCACCCCGCGGGCGTGCTCTTTGACTGGGACGGCACGCTTCTCGATTCCTATCACGCGGATTCGTCCGCTTATCTGGCGATGTTCCGCGAGATGGGGATTCCGTGGGGCCTCGCGGAGTTGTCCCGCCATTATTCGCCGAACTGGTACGACGTGTACGAAGCCGCGGTGCTGCCGCGCAAACGCTGGAACGACGCCGATCGCGTCTGGCGCCGGCGCTACAGTGAATTCAGGCCAAAGCTACTGCCGGGCGCGCGGCGAGTGCTGGGGAAGCTCGCCGGACGGCGCAGGCTCGGCCTGGTCACCAGTGGGGACCGCGACCGCGTCACCCGGCAACTGCGCGAATTCCGGCTGACCCGGCTGTTTGCGGCGCGTGTCTGCGCCGGCGACGTGCCCGAGCGCAAGCCGCACCCCGCGCCGCTGCTCTTGGCGCTCGAAAAAATGCGCCTCGCTCCGGAGGCCTGCATTTACGTTGGCGACGCGCCGGAGGACCTGCAGATGGCGCGGTCGGCGGGGGTACGTGCGATTGGAGTTCTCGGCCCTTTTCCCACGGAGAAACGGCTGCGCGCGGCAAAGCCTGAGTTTCTTCTGCGCTCGATTGAAGAACTTCCACAACTTTTGCGGGATCTCCGCGCAGAGAGCTGAAAATTACCGGAGAGGCTTGGGCGAATTCGCGGCTGGCGGCGCCATGGTCGGATCGCCGGGAATCTGCTTGAAGTCGGTCCACTTGATGACCAGACGTATAGGCATGTCACCGTCCTTGAAGTGCAGCGTGTCGTCCGAGCGGGCGTAACTCGGAAACCAATATTTCCCCGCCACGTTTTCGCGGTAAGTCTCGAAGAGAGTGAACGGAAGCGTCGGCGAATGGACGTCGCCGAGGTCGGTGACCCACTTGCCATAGGTCTTCACCACTTCGAGATATTTGGCGTCCACCCAGACGATGCCGTCGAAATAGGGATGCGTCCGTTCGACCGATTTGGGCTTGGCCTGAAACACATAGCAATCGATCTCATCCACCTGCTCTTTGCCGACATACTTCAGGTTGTATTTCGCAAGCTGGCCGGTGGTCAACGGGTAGGCCAGGACGTGGCCCAGGGTTTCGATGTCTCCGGGCACGAGCCGTACGGAGTGCATCGTGGATTCCTGCCGCTTCACGATTTTGTCGTAGAGCGTGCCGTCGGACGTGACCGCAGGCTCCGTCATGATCTCGACCTCGCCCGTGGGAGCGCCGTCGGGGCCGAACTCCTGCAAACGAATCGTCTTGCGAAACCAGAAATGCGTCCGCGCGATGAGGTATTCGTCTTCTTTCTTCGAAAAGCGCTTAATGATTTCTTCGGCGGGGAGATCGGGCGGCGCCTCCGCTGCGGCTTCATTGCTCATGCGGCGGACGTCGTGTTCCGGAGGCGCGGTCAGCGGCCCGGGATGCGAGTCCTGCGCGCAGGCGGGCGCTACAATCCAGAACTGCGCCGCAAAAAAGAGAAACGCGAGCATCTCTCGAGAGCGGAGACGGAAGTTGCCGTATTTCACTGGAGCCTTCATCGCCGGATTAGATGCGGATGCAGCGCTCGGCGTCAGAGGAAGTGTACCGCAGGCATCGCGCGGCTGCGAGCCGGACAAAAGCGCCGCGGACGGGAGCCGGCTCTGCTAGAATTTGGCGCTTGTGTCCGAGGCCAAGCAGGCGCGGCGATTCTTTGTCTCCGGCGCGGTCCAGGCCGTCGGGTTTCGCTACTTCGCGCAGCTCATGGCCGAGCGCTTGCAAATCACGGGCTACGTGCGCAACCTGCGGGATGGCCGCGTCGAGGCCTATGCGATCGGAACGGGCGAGCAGCTCGCCGCATTTCGGTCTGCGCTAGAAGAGGGCCCGCGCGGCGCAACGGTGACGCGCCTCGACGAAGAGCCCGCTGCGCTGGAATCGCAATTTGCGAACGAGTTTGTGATTACCTACACCGCTTGAGGAGCCCATTCGATGAACGAGCTGAAATCGCTGATTCGTGAAATCCCGGATTATCCGAAACCGGGGATTTTGTTTTACGACGTGACGACGCTGTTGAAAGACAAGCAGGGATTTCACGCTCTCATC
Source organism: Terriglobia bacterium (assembly GCA_041478415.1). GTDB lineage: Bacteria > Acidobacteriota > Terriglobia > Acidiferrales > UBA7541 > Acidiferrum. The sequence goes on along the minus strand of JBGOWC010000074.1, from coordinate 4,105 downwards.
GACAAGCTGTGCAATCACTACGAGGGGCATCCGATTGACGTCGTCGCCGGGATCGAGGCGCGCGGGTTCATCTTTGCTCCGGCGCTTGCCTACCGGCTGGGGGCCGGCTTCGTTCCCGTGCGGAAGCCCAAGAAGCTGCCGGCGAAAACCGCGAGTGTTTCCTACGCTCTCGAATACGGTACTGACACTCTGGAGGTTCACGAGGATGCGATCCAGAAGGGTCAGCGCGTGCTGGTCTGCGACGACTTGCTGGCCACCGGAGGCACCGCGGCGGCGACGGTGAAGCTCTTGCAACAACTTGGCGGTAAAGTGGAAGGCGCGGCGTTTGCGGTGGAGCTGACGTTTCTAAATGGCCGCGCAAAACTGCCGGGGCTGGACGTGTTCTCGCTGATTCAGTACGACAAGTGAAAAGGGACCGTTGATTGTTGAACCGGAAAAGCCCGCGGCCTTCCTCTCCTTTGCTGGGGACAAGTTCCGACCGCGCCTACAAATCGCTCCTAGATTTTCAGGCGTTGGCGGCGGGCCTCGAAGAGGACGACGCCCGCGGCGACGGAAACATTGAGCGAGAGAACCGGCCCGCTCGTCGGAAGCGAGATAACAAAGTCACAGCGCTTGCGCGTGAGATCGTGCAGGCCCTTTCCTTCTCCTCCCAGAACAATGCCGACCGGTGAAGTGTACTCGGCTTCGGTATAGGGTTTGTCGGCGCGCTCGTCGAGACCGATAAGCCAATAACCGGCTTCCTTCAACTCTTCCATAGCCTTCACGAGGTTTGTGACCCGCGCGATGGGCAGATGGGCCAGCGCGCCGGCGGAGGCGCGTGCGACCGTGTCGGTGAGCCCTGCGGCGCGGCGCTGGGGAATGACCACGCCGTGCGCTCCGGCGGCGAGCGCCGTGCGAATGACGGCGCCGAGGTTGTGCGGGTCCTCGACGCCGTCGAGGAGAACGATGAGGCCCTTCTGCGTCTTGTCGGCGGCCGCGCGGGCGAGGATGTCTTCCAACGTAGCGGCGGCGCGGGCCGCGGCAATAGCGACGACGCCCTGATGATCTTTGGTGCCGGCGAGGCGGTCGAGCTGGGCGCGGTCTTCAAAGCGCAGCGGGACTCCGTCGCGGCGCGCGAGCTGGACGATTTCTTCCACGCGGTGGTCCTGCCTTCCGCGCGCGATGACGATGTGCTCGAGCGGACGCCTCGCGGCGAGCGCTTCGTGAACCGCGTGGATGCCGGTAAGACGGTCCATGGGGAAGAGAAGTTTACAGTCAACAGTTGACAGTTAACAGTCCGGAGTAAGAGGCAGAGCGCTACTGAATCGCTTCCGAGGACTGGGCCCGCTAATCAAGCGCGGCGCAGAATTCGAGGATGCGCTCGCGGGCATTCTTTACGGGAACGGCGAATGAGAGTGACGCAGCTTCGTCGAGAAGGAGAATGACGCGGTCGAGTTCGCCTTCGCCGGCGCGGCCGGCGAGCGCGAGGCGGATGGGGTGGAACAATTCGCGGCCGCGCAGCTCAAGCCCTTCCTTCAATGCGGCGACGATTTGCTTGAACCGGTCGGAATCGAGCGGCAGGCCATCGAGAAGAAGCAGAGCAAGCTGGCGGATGACGTCGCGCGCGGCGTAACGCGCCAGGACCTGGTGAGTCTCGACACTGCGAAGCATCTGCTGCGCATCGTATTGGAATACAAGGCCGAGCAGGTTGGATAAAGCGGCGCGGTCGGCCGCGTGCGGGCCGAGGAGAGCCGCGGCGCGCTCGCACCAGGCGTGCTGCCCTGGCGACGGCTCGGCGGTGAGCCAATTGTGTTCGCGGAGGATGGCGGTCACGTCCGTGGCGGAATACGGGTTCGCCGCTGCAATCTGCGATCCGGACGATTCTTCGATGTGCATCGAGTGCATCCTACCGCAAGCAAGAAAGATTTCTCGCCGCGCTCGAAATGACTGGATTATTCGGAACCGGCCGAAAGCGTCGCGATGACGTAGGCGGCGATGGCTTCGCCGCGGCCGATGGCGTCCACGCCTTCGTTCGTTTTGGCTTTCAAATGAATTTTTTCGGGTGGGACACCGAGCGCGCGAGCAAGGGTCTCCCGCATTTTTGGGAAATGCGGGCCGAGCTTCGGTTTTTCGGTGATCACGATCGCGTCCACATGCTCGATGGCGAGACGCTGCTCATGGAGCAATTTCTTCGCGTGCTCGAGAAAAAGCAGGCTGGAGGCGCCTTTCCACTTGGGATCGGTGTCCGGAAAATGCGTGCCAATGTCGCCCAGGCCCGCGGCGCCGAGCAGCGCGTCGCAGATAGCATGCGCGAGGACATCGCCATCGGAATGGCCCACCGGGCCCTTTTCGAAAGGAATCTCGAGCCCGCCGATGATGAGCTTACGGCCTTCCGCGAGGCGGTGGAGGTCGTAACCGATGCCGCAGCGCGCGGTCATGGGCCCCGGCGCTCGAGCTCGAGATAGAAGCGAGCGAGCTCCATATCGGAGGGCCGAGTGATCTTGATGTTTCGCTCGGAGCCGAGGACCACGTGGACATCGTGGCCGAGCCGCTCGACGAGGCCTGCTTCATCGGAGGCGGTCACGCCGTCCTGCTCGGCGCGCGCGAAGGCCTCCTTGAGCAGTTTGGTCGCGAAGGCTTGCGGCGTTTGCGCCAGGACGATCCGCTCGCGCGGAATCGTGCCGGTGATGAGCGCAACATCCTCGGGCAGGCTCGCACGCTTCACTTCCTTGACCGTATCCATCGCAGGAATCCCCAGGATGGCGGCTTGGCACCGCCGCGCCTCTTCGATGACCCGCGCAATTTGCTCGCGCGTGACGAACGGGCGGACAGCGTCGTGGACCAGCACGATTTCGGTATCGTTGGGAACCTCGCGCAGCGCGTTCGCAACCGAATCCTGGCGCGAGTCGCCGCCGGGAACGACGCGGACAACCTGCGGGAGCTTTTCCGCGCGGACGCGCTCCTCAAGCCACGTGACTTCGTCCGCTCGCGTGGCCACAAAGATATCGGTCACCAGCGGGCATGAGGCGACGCGCCGCAGCGTGTGCAGAACGATCGCAGCGCCATCCAGCTCAAGGAATTGCTTGGGCTTGTCGGTGCCCATCCGGGTACCGAGTCCGGCGGCAGGCAGAATGGCGGCAATACGGTTCATAGCTTGGGCGAAAGCCCCGTCGGGAAGCTAGGAGTGTACCTCAAGGGGATAGCCCGGACGAAATACGGGCTATGTGACAGTCCGTTCAGCGAACGTAAATGCGCGGCACGCGCTGGCTGACCGCGCAGAGCAGGTCAGAGGTAACGGTACCGATGCTGCGGGCGACCAGATGCGCCGGATGCGTGTGGCCGCCGTCCGCCCCGTAGATGGTGGCAATAGCGCCGATCTCGGCGCCGGGGATGTCGGTGACGTCGATCATGGTGACGTCCATCGAGATGATGCCGACGATGGGCGCGAGCTGGCCCCGGAGAAGCACGCTGCCGCGATTCCCCAGAGAGCGATGGATGCCGTCTCCGTATCCGGCGGCCAGAACGGCGATGCGCGAAGGACGCTGGGCGACAAATTTTGAGTTGTAGCCGACGCCATCGCCTGCGGCAACGCTGCGAAGACTGATGACGCGCGTCCGCAGGCTCATGACCGGCTTAAGGGGCAACCGCGCTTCGATTTCGCCGCGGCGCTCCACGGGGTCATAGCCGGGATGGTAGCCATAGAGGATCGCGCCGGGACGAACCATGTCGCCCCAGGTTTCGGGCCGCGTCACGATCGCCGCGCTGTTTGCAAGGTGGACGAGGCCGGGATCGATGCCGAGGGCGCGAAGGCGATCGATTGCCGCGTAAAATCGCTCTTCCTGTTGCCGGGTCTGCTCTCCGGCTGGTGTAGCCGAAAAAACCTCCGATGAAGCGAAATGGGTGAAGACGCCGTCGAGCCGCAGATGCGGGCATTTAGCGAGCTGGCGCGCGAAGCACTCCACATCGTTCGGGGAGATGCCCAGACGGTTCATGCCGGAATCCATTTTCAGATGGAACGGCAAGGATCCCCGGCGACCGCGGCGGCGCGTGACAGCGCGCTCCAGCGCGGCAAGCTGTTCGCAGCGAATAACGGCCGGAGTGAGGTTGTATTCCAGCAGGAGGTGTT
>JBGOWC010000129.1:0-6098 GCA_041478415.1 Terriglobia bacterium | reverse complement strand
TTGCGGCAGGCGCAGCTCGCGAACGTGACCATATACAGCGTCGGACTTTCCACCACGCGCGCCGAACTGCAGGCCGAGCCCAGAGACACGACGCCGAAAATCACTCCTCCCGGCACGTTTCCGCTGCCGCCGCAGCCCGGCACGGTGCAAACTCCCACCAGCGAAGCACAGCGTTACGGCGGCATTGACTTGCTGGCTCTGGCTGTCTGGGCCGTCAGCCACGTCAAGGACCAGGTGAAGGACCACGCACTGGAAGTCGCGGCGACCGCAACCGGCGGAGCGCACTTTCCCACGTTCAGAGACCGCTCGATCGAAAAGGCGATTGATGAGATCGGCGGCGAGCTCCACGCGCAGTATTCGCTCAGCTACACGCCGTCCGGCTCGAACGACTTCGGCTACCACGAGATCGAAGTGAAGGTGAAGCGCCCGGGATTGAGCGTCCACGCCCGCCCAGGCTACTACCTGGCGGCGCCGGAATCCTGACAAGCATCGAAAGAGATGCCGGCTTGAAGGCCGGCGCTATAGAATCTGTTTCCAGAAGGCCGCGTCGCGCCCGGCCAGGAGCGAATCCTTCCGCGCGTTCCAGCGGATAAAATGCGGCGTCTTCGTGTGTTCGGTGTGGTGCTCGCGGCTAGCCCACACTTCGTGGAGCAGAAATGCACCCGGCGCATCGGCCGTGCGATGAAGTTCATAGCTGAGGCAGCCTTCTTCTCGCCGCGTAGGTCCCACTAGTGCGCGCAACTCCGCTTCGAGCAGCGCATCGTGTCCTTCCCGGGCGCGCAACACGACGGTTAGCGTGACGGCATTCTTGGGGAGCTTCCCGGACGAACGGGAACGCGCCCTTCGTGCGGGGACTCGCCGGCGGGCTTTGCCCTTCCTCATGGCGCGGGATTGTAACCGAACTTCGGGCAGCACATGCGACAAATCGAGCATGGCAACGGGCTCTAACTCAAGCCTCCAAGCCTGGAGGATACCCTTCCTCGAAACACAAAAACCTCATCCCGGAAGCGGTGAACTACAGCAGCCACGCTGCGATCAGCGCGGTAATGACGAAGCGCGCGAGCCAGCCGAGTGAATGCGAAACCCCGAGGAGAGGATCGAGCTTCATCCAAATGGTATTCGTAGCGATCACCGGAAGCGGTGCTGCCAGCCATGCGAGCACGGCCATGCGCAGTGCGCCGGAGACGGAACCAAGCGCGCCGGCCCAGATGCACAGGAAAATCAGCGCGGCGCAGCTCACCACGCCGAGCAGCATCGAAGCGAGGATGTAACTCGTCTCGCTCTTGCCCGGCTCCTTCCGCCAGATCTCCGGCGTCTCCAGATACTTCGCGTGAAACAGCACGCCCATGAAAAGCCAATCGGTGAACGAAGTCGTCAGGCCCGAAGCCACCACCGCAAGTAGAAAGCGCGTCCAGTTCATGAGGCCCTCCTGCGCGGGGATTGTATGCTAGTTCGACGAGGACAACTCGTTGCGAAGAGATCTTCGGGAGCAAGGATCCGGCTACTTCTTTTCTTCCCCGTTTACCTCTTCCAGAATCGAAGCGGCCGCGGCAATGGAATCGTCCGCATCGAGCCGCAACAGCCGCACGCCCTGCGTCGAGCGCCCGGCTTCGCGAATTTCGTTCGCGTGGACGCGGATGATCTTGCCGTGCCCGGTGATGATCATCACGTCGGACTCTTCGCTCACCTGCAACGTGGCCACCACGCACCCGTTGCGGTCGGTCGTCTTCATGTTCACGACGCCCTTGCCGCCGCGCGACGTTATGCGGTATTCCGCGAGCGGCGTGCGCTTCCCGTAACCCTTTTCGGAGACGGTCAGCATCAGCGTCGTGAGCGAATCCCTGATGACTTCGTTCTCCAGCTCGTCGAGATTCTGCTCCGTCGTCTTGTGCTCCTTCTGGATGATGCCGAAGTCCACCTGCACCGCGTCCATGCTGACGACGTAGTCTTCTTTGTCGAGGTCCATTCCGTTCACCCCGCCCGCGGCGCGCCCCATCGAGCGCACCTCCGTCTCCCGGAAGAGGATGGCCTGGCCCTCGTGGCTCGCAAGGAAGATCATCTGCTTGCTGTCGGTCAATTTCGCGCCGATCAGCTCGTCCTTCGCTTCGAGGTTGATGGCGATGATGCCGGTCGAGCGCGGATTGGAAAATTCCACGAGCGCGGACTTTTTCACCGTCCCGTCGCGCGTGGCCAGGAAGACGTATCTGCCTTCTTCCTCAAGATTGCGCGCCGCGACCACGGCCGTCAGTTTTTCGTCCTCCTGGAATTTCACCAGGTTTGAAATCGCCTTGCCGCGCGTAGCCGCCGCGGCTTCGGGAATTTCATAGACTTTCAGCCAGTAGACGCGCCCCTTCGACGTGAAGAGAAGAATGTAGCTGTGCGCCGAGGCGATGAAGAGGTGCTCGACGAAATCCTCTTCCTTCGTGCGCGCGCCGATGCGGCCCTTGCCGCCGCGCGACTGGTGGCGATAAATATCCACCGAGGTGCGCTTGACGTAGCCCGCATGGCTTACGGTGATGGCCATGTCCGTGTCCGCGATCAGGTCTTCGAGCTTGATCTCGTCCACCTTGTCCACGATTTGCGTGCGCCGGTCGTCGCCGTAGGTTTTCTGCACGTCGCGCAGCTCGCCGACGATCACCTGTTTGAGTTTCTTTTCGCTGGCGATGATTTCGCCTAGCTCGGCGATTCGCTCGCGAATCTGCTTTAGCTCTTTGAGAATTTCATCGATGGAGAGCTGTGTGAGGCGGTGCAACTGCAATTCGAGAATCGCGTCGATCTGCAGATAGCTGAGGCCAGGGGCCTCGGCGGTTGTGTCTGTGAGGCCATACTTCTTGCGATTGAGGGTGATTCCGTTAAGGCGCTTCGCGGAGCCGTTCTCGTTGATCGCGACGCCGGTGTTGCTGAAATACTTGAAGAGGTTCTCCCTCGCGTCGGCCCTGCTGGAAGAACCGCGAATAATCCGAATGACGTTATCGAGGTGGTCGAGGGCAATCTGATAGCCGAGCAGGATATGTTCGCGCTCTTCGGCCTTGCGCAGGTCGTAGCGCGTGCGCCGCAAAATGACTTCGCGGCGATGCTCGATGAACAGGCGAATCACCTCGACGATGCCGAGCTCCTTCGGCTGCCCGGCGACGATCGCCAGCAGGATCATCCCGAACGATTCCTGCATCTGCGTGTACTTGTAGAGGTTGTTGAGGATGAGCTGCGTCTCTTCGCCGCGCTTCACCTCGATGACGATGCGCATGCCGTCGCGGTCGCTCTCGTCGCGCACGTCGGAGATACCCTCGATCTTTTTGTTCTGGACCAGCTCGGCAATCCGCGAAATCAGCGTGGACTTGTTCACCTGGTATGGAATTTCCGTGACCACGATGTTTTCGCGGTCCTTGCCCGCGTCCTCGATCGCCGCTTTCGCGCGCATCGTGAAGCTGCCGCGGCCGTGCTTGTACGCCGCCTCGATGCCCTCGCGCCCGGCGATGTAGCCGCCTGTCGGAAAATCCGGCCCGGGCACGAGCTTGAGAACTTCTTTCAGCGTCGCTTCGGGCTTCTCGATAAGCAGCACGGTCGCTTCAACGATCTCGCGCAGATTGTGCGGCGGGATGTTCGTGGCCATGCCCACCGCGATGCCGGTCGCGCCGTTGACCAGCAGGTTTGGGATGCGCGTCGGGAGGACCGTCGGCTCTTGTTCCGCTTCATCGAAGTTCGGAACGTGGTCCACCGTTTCTTTTTCAATGTCGGCGAGCGACTCTTCGGCGATCTTTGACAGGCGCGCTTCGGTGTACCGCATCGCCGCCGGCATGTCGCCGTCCACCGACCCGAAGTTGCCCTGGCCGTCCACCAGCGGGTAGCGCATGTTGAACGACTGCGCCATGCGCACCAGCGCGTCGTACACCGGCGTGTCGCCGTGCGGGTGATACTTGCCCAAAACTTCGCCGACGATCTTCGCGCACTTGCGATAGGGTTTCGCCGAGGTCAGGCCCAGCTCGTACATGCCGAAAAGGATGCGCCGATGCACCGGCTTCAAGCCGTCGCGGACGTCCGGCAGCGCGCGCCCGATGATCACGCTCATCGCGTAGTCGAGATACGACTTCTTCATCTCGGCTTCGATGTCTACCGGTATCAGCACCGCCTGTGTCGTCTCGTCCGCCATTTCCCCTCGCGTTTCGACTCTTGCCTGTCATTCCGAGCGAGCGCAGCGAGTCGAGGAATCTCTCTTCTCTGCCACGTGACTCGTGATTGGCTCGATTCTGAAACTGTGTAGCCGCCCTCTTTAGAGGGCGGGCGCTTCTCGAACGACGCGAAGAACCCGCGGTCTGAAGACCGCGGCTACAGATCAATCCATCTTGGCCGCGTGCTCCACCACGTACGCCTTCACCGTATCGAATGCGTCCGCCGTATTCGTGAACCGCCGCGGCGCAAAATACTCTTCCATCCCCCGCAAAAAATCATCCCGCTCCGCTTCACTCGCAAATCCCACCGCTACACCCTTCTCGCTATCAGATTGCGCAGTCGGATTGGCGCGAAACTCACTCACGCTCAATCCCCGCAGCCCCGGCAATGTCGTCCATCCCAGTTGGTAGAGCATCTGCTTTGGAGTGCGAGGCGCGCAAGGCGTCATCACGAACCTAAATATCCAAATTCACCACTTCGAGCGCGTTCTCCACGATGAATTTCCGCCGCGCCTCGACGTTTTCACCCATCAGCGTTGTGAAAATTTCTTCCGCCGCGACGGTGTCCTCGAGCTTCACTTTGAGCAGCGTCCGCGTCTCCGCGTTCATCGTGGTTGCCCAGAGCTGGTCGGGGTTCATTTCGCCGAGGCCCTTGAACCGCGTGATCGTGAAGTCGCTCTTCGCGTCCTCAAGGACGTAGTTCAGCACATCCTGCGCCTTTTCCTTCGTCACCTTGGCGCCATTGCGCGACACTGTGAACGGCGGATGGTTGAACTCTTCAATTTGCTTCGTGAGCGCGCGCAGCCGCTTGTACTCCGCGGTGGACGCCAGCGCCCAGTTGACCTTGGTATTCTGCGGCGCGCCAAACTGGATTTCATAGAGACTGTGCTCTTCATCAAAAGCGACTTTGCCGTCGAGCTTCAGCTTGGCCTTGTCCACTTCCTTCAGTAGTTTGTCCAGCACCTTCTTCTCCTCGAAGTCCGTCTTCTTTTCGAGGCCGCTTGCGGTAAGCAGTTCGACAAGCCCAGGCTCGCGCAATCGCCGGCCCAGCTTCGCAGCGACCAGGCCATACTCTTGAACGTTTAGAAGAAATGTCGTGAGCCCCGCGCCCTCCAGGGTGGCGCCCTCTTTGGCCTTGACGACGTGATCTTCGGTCGCGCGCTTCATCAACTCGCGCGCGAATTCGCGCTCGTCACGGATGTAACGCTCGGTCTTCCCGCGCTTCACGCGATACAGCGGCGGCTGTGCAATATACACGTGCCCGCGCTCGATGAGCTCCTTCATGTGCCGGAAGAAAAACGTCAGCAGCAGCGTGCGGATGTGGCTGCCGTCCACGTCGGCGTCGGTCATCAGGATCAATTTGTGATAGCGCAGCTTGCCCGCGTCGAAATCGTCCTTGCCGATCCCCGTGCCGAGAGCGGTGATGATCGCGCGAATCTCTTCGTGCCCGAGCATCTTGTCGTAGCGGGCCTTCTCGACGTTGAGGATCTTGCCCTTGAGCGGCAGGATGGCTTGGTACTTGCGGTCGCGGCCCTGTTTCGCGGAGCCGCCGGCCGATTCGCCCTCGACGATGAAGATCTCGCACCGCGCCGGGTCTTTTTCCTGGCAATCCGCCAGCTTACCGGGCAGGCCAGTGGAGTCCATCGCCGACTTCCGCCGCGTCAGCTCGCGCGCCTTGCGAGCCGCCTCGCGCGCCCGCGCGGCGTCAATGCACTTGCCGATGATCCGCCGGGCTACGGTTGAGTGCTTGTCGAAGTGTTCTCCCAGCCGTTCGTTCACGAGCTGCTCGACGCGCCCCTTGATGTCGCTGTTGAGCTTGCCTTTGGTTTGCCCTTCAAACTGCGGCTGGGGGAGTTTGACGCTTACGACCGCCACGAGTCCTTCGCGCACGTCGTCGCCCGTGAGCGAGACTTCATCTTTCTGCTCCTTCAG
>JBGOWC010000022.1:0-11394 GCA_041478415.1 Terriglobia bacterium | reverse complement strand
GAAACGACGAGTGACCGCCTCGCTACGGTCCTCTCTTACGGCGCGCTTCTCCTGCTCGGGTATTTCGTCTTTCGCATCGCTGCGCCGTTTTTCGTGCCGCTCGCGTGGTCGGCGGTGCTGGCAATCTTTTTCTATCCGATGCACGAGCGGGTCGCCCGCCGGTTCTCTGCGAATCCGGCGGCGCTGCTCAGCACACTGGCAGTCACCTTTCTCCTGATCGTCCCGGCGCTGTTCGTGCTGATCCTGACGGCGCGCGAAAGCCTGGACGCATCGGCGGCCGTGCAAAAACTGCTTCTCGATCCCAATTCCAGGCTGCCCATGCGGGCGATAGACTGGCTCCGTCACATCCTGCCGCCGGCCTGGCAGAACATGGATTTTTCTGACCCGCTGCGCCAGGCGGCGGAGAAGACCGCGTCGTTTCTCGCCGGGCGGCTCGGCGCTCTCCTGCGCAACCTTCTTACTTTCTTCTTCGATTTGTTCCTGCTGCTCTTCGCGCTATTTTTCATGTTTCGCGATGGAAAGAAAATCGTGCGCGCCGCTCGGCATCTTTTGCCATTTGAAGAAGACCTCCAGGATGACGTTTTGCGGGAATCGCGCGACCTCATCTTCGCAAGCGTGGCCACGGGCCTTCTCATCGCCATGCTCCAGGGCGCGTTGGGAGGGATCGCATTTGCCGTCGTGGGCCTGGCGACGCCTTTCTTCTGGGGCGTCCTGCTGGGATTTCTCTCCTTCGTTCCGGTCGTAGGCTCGGCGCTGATTTGGGTGCCTGCCGCGCTGTGGCTCGCATTGACGGGTCATTGGGGCAAGGGCCTCGTAGTCGTGGCGGTTTGCGGCGCAGTGGCGGGCACGATTGACAACATTCTCCGGCCCCTGCTGCTGCGCAACCGGACACAACTGAACAGCTTCATGCTCTTCATCAGCGTCTTGGGCGGGCTTCAGGTCTTTGGACTGCTGGGTCTTGTGGTCGGACCGACCATCGTCGCCGCGGCGATGGGCATTTTCCGCGGGTACATGCAGCACCGCGAAAAGCACCTCTCGCCTAGTGCGTAACACCGGGGCGTGAAACTCCTCGCCTGCTCGTTTGCCTGTGCTAGAGTAACGCGCTCGGATGTATACCGCGACTCACAAACCGGCTCCCCGGCACGCCGAATTGCCGCCGGACAAGCTCCGCTGGCGCTGCGAGGCCGCGCGCATTCCGTTTGAGACCACTTCTCAGGCCGAATTGCGCGAGGGCTTCATCGGCCAGGAGCGAGCTCTGCGCGCGCTGAAGATGGGCGTCGAGCTGACCGCGCCTGGCTACAACGTTTTCGTTTGCGGCTTGGCCGGAACCAGCCGCGGCGGCACCATCGCCCGCATGATTCGCGAGGTCCACCCGCAGTCCAAGCCCTCGCTCGACCGCTGTTACGTCAACAACTTCAAGATTCCTGACCGGCCCCGGCTCTTGGCGCTTCCGCGCGGGCAAGCCAACGGATTCAAGAAGGACATGCAGGCGGGCATTGACTTCCTGCGGCGGCGGATTCCGCAGGTGTTCGAAGGTGAGCCGTTTCAGCGGCAGAAAGGCCGGATCGTCGAGCGCTTTACCGTGCGCGAGAAGGACCTGATGGACGATTTCACGCGGCGCATCGCCCGGGAACAGTTTGCCCTCGGCCATATGCAAGTCGGCGCGGTCGCATTGCCGGAGATTTTCCCCGTCCTCGAAGGCCAGATGGTGCCCATCGAGGACATCTCAAAAATGGTTCACGAGGGCAAACTCGAATCGCCCCTCGCCGAAGACATCGAGCGCAAATACGAGCAGTTTCGCCAGGAATTCACCGTCGTTTATCGCAAGACGCTGACGCTCTCCCGCGAATTAGCGAGCGAGCTGAGCTATCTCGAACAGGAAGCGGCCTCCGTCCTGGTGGACGGCGTCATCGAGGAGCTCAAGGAGAAATATCCCGGCGCGGGCGTTGCAGAATATCTCGAAGAAGTGCGCCACCACCTGCTCGACAATCTAGATCCTTTCAAGGAGCGCGAGGGCGAGCAGGAACACGGAGAAGAGCCGCCGGGCGAGGGCTTGTTAAAAGCCTCCGGGCCGGAGCGCGATCCCTTCCGCGTCTACGGCGTAAACGTCATCCTCGCGCACGACGACGAAAGTAGTTCCCCGGTCATTTTTGAAACGACGCCGACCTACGCGAATCTCTTCGGCACCATTCAGCGCGCCTACGACACCCGCGGCGGGTGGACCAGCGATTTCATGGATCTGCGCGCCGGATCGCTTCTCCGCGCCGACGGCGGATTCCTGATCATGTACGCCGTGGAAGCGCTCTCCGAAACCGGTGTGTGGCGCGCGCTAAAGCGCACCCTGAATCACAATCGCCTGGAGATCCAGCCGCTCGAAATGTTCTACCCGTTCGGCGGGAGCGCGCTCAAGCCGGAATCCATCGAGCTCAACGTCAAAGTCATCCTGATCGGCGACCGCGAAGTGTACGAGCTGCTCTACGAATATGAGGAGGATTTTCGCAAGATTTTCAAGGTGCGCGTCGAGTTTGACGAAGAGATGCCCATGAGCGACGGCGTCATCGCCGAGTATGCGGGCCGTCTGCGCGCGCTCTCGGAGCAGGAGGGCCTGCTGCCCTTCGACCGCGGTGCGTTCGCGTCCATGCTCGAATACGGCGTCCGCCGGGCCGGCCGGCGCAACAAAGTCACGGCGCGCTTTGTGGACATCGCCGACCTCGCGCGCGAGGCTTCCTACGCCGCGCGCGGCACCGGCGAACCCTATGTCCGCGCCACTCACGTGCGCAACGCGCTCGAGTCCAAGATCGAGCGGCACAACCTCATCGAGACGCGCATCCGCGAGATGATTGACGAGGGCACGCTGCTCATTGACGTCTCCGGGACGCGCGTCGGCCAGGTCAACGGCCTCAGCGTCCTCGAAATCGGCGGCTACTCTTTTGGCAAACCCGTGCGCATCACCGCGACCGCCGCGCTCGGCAAGATCGGCCTGATCAATATCGAGCGCGAGGCCAATCTCAGCGGACGCTTCCACGACAAGGGCATGCAGATTATCGCCGGCTACCTGCGCAGCCATTTCGCGCAGGACAAGCCGCTCTCTCTGGCCGCCAGCATCTGCTTCGAGCAGTCCTATTCCGGCGTGGACGGCGACAGCGCCAGCATCACGGAAATCTACGCGCTGCTCTCCGCGCTTTCCGCCCTGCCGCTCCGGCAGGAAATTGCCGTGACCGGTTCGGTGAACCAGCAGGGTGACGTGCAGGCCATCGGCGGCGTGAACGAAAAGATTGAAGGATTTTTCGACGTCTGCCGGATCAAGGGGCTGACCGGCACACAGGGGATCATCTTCCCGGTGGAGAATGTCGAGGACCTGATGTTGCGCGAGGACGTCCTCGAGGCCGTTCTGGCGGGGAAGTTTCACGTCTATCCCGTGGCGAGAATCGAAGAAGGGCTCGAGATTCTCGCGGGCGTTGCGGCCGGCCGCCGCAACGGCGAAGGTGTGTTCGAGCCGGGCACCGTCTTCGCGCTGGTGGACGATCGGCTAACTCATATGGCGCGCACGCTCAAAGAGTTTGAGTAATCCTGCCGGGCAGGACAGCCCCGGCGTTACTCCAGCCACGCATCAAAACGGAACCCCGTCGCATCCTTCCACGATCCGCTCGACAAAGTATGCAGGTGCCGTGAAAAAATGGCCGGGTCGAGTTGCTCGAGCCACGCGGGCATTGCCGCCCCGGTTTTATTCGCGCCTGCGCCGGATTTTTCGTTTACCCCCGCCTTCTTTGCTTCGGCAATCCAGCGGTCCTTGATCGCTTGCCAATTCACCCGCTGAAAATCCAGATAGCCGAGCCCGTTGAGCTTTTCCGGGAAGCGCCCGCGCGATTCCTGAAATTTCGGCTGCGCAAACAACCCGCCGCTGGATGCCGTCTGCGCGCGCCGCGCCAGCGCCTCTCGGAGGATCTCGGCGCGCGATGCGCCTACGATCATCTCCGGCGTCACCGCGAGATGATAGAAGTTCCACTGCGCGACGCCGGTGCTGCCCTGGCTGCCGCTCAATGAGATTTTGAAAAAAGTCGTGTCGCCTTCGGCCCGTTCGGAGGAAATTTTTTCGCTCAACATCGTGCGCAGCAGCTTGAGCGTCTCTGGCTTCTTGCGAATCCCGATGGAAACCACATAGTGTGCCGGATCGAAATTGGAGCTTGTCTGCACGGAAGTAATTTCTCCGGTGAAGAGAGCCAGCGCATCGTCGAGCGGCATCCCGATGCGCGTCTGGATGGAATTTTCCACCACGTCGGCGATGCCCGACTGTCCCGCGGGTGAAAGCGAACGCGCCGCGCGCCGCACGGTTGCGAGAATCGCCGGCAGGTCAATTTGCGTTTCGCTGTAATAGACGGTGTCGGCGGGGGCCAGCGCGGCGGATGCCGGTGTCGCCGATCCGCCCGCCCAGATGTCGAAGACGGTCCCTTCGGCGGTGTCGCCGAGAACCGCGCCTTGGAATCGCGTCCGCGCTCCTTCGAGCGTCAGGCTGCCCACGACCGAGTGAAGGGAATCGAGATGCAGTGTGTCCAGAAGCGGTGCAACGCGAATCCCGGACGCGCTCGTATCGCCGGCCAGCTTTTTGACATCCGGCACGCGGAAGAAGAACTCCAGGACATTCCCCGCACCCAGCATCGGTTGGGCCTCGCGAAACGCGGCCGAGCCGCCGAGCGTCGCTTCCACGGCGGCAGGCGATTTTTCCCCGACGCTCTTAAGAATTTCTTCGAACACTGATTTCTCGCTCGCGCCGATGGCGAATTTCCCGGTTTCCGCCCAGTACGAAGCGCCGGTCTTGTGCTCGATCTTCAGCGCCGCCACGCCTGCAATCATGACTGGAGTGATCTGGGCGGGCTCTTTCTCCTCCTGTCGCAAACGGGCAACGGCTTTTGTCAGCAGGGCCTCTTTCCCGGCGCGGTTGTAGAGGAGAAAACCACCGTTCCAGGCGTGCGCCGCTTTCCCCGCGGGGCTGCTCTTTGCGGACGCCGCATGGCCCTCGGGCTCGCTGAAATAGCCGAGCATGAACGGATTGTCGAGGAGCGTTGCGAATTCTTCGATCTCCTGCCGCGTCAGCCGCGTCTTCTGGTCCATCGCGGGGACCGGGAACATCATCTTCTCCGTTGCCTGCGGGCTACCTGAGCTTTTCTTTGCGTCCGCCTTGTCGCGTTCACTCAAAATGCCCTCGACGATCGCCGAGCGCACCGGAGCAAAATCCGGATCATCCCAGAGCGCGAGCAGGGAATTGGCCTGGCGCGCGGCGGGAGCGGGCGCGCCGCGCCAGAGCACATAGAAAAGAGTCCGCGCGGGCAATTGCGCCGGTTCGATCGGCGCCTGCGCTGGAGCGCTCGCTGCGCCCGCGAAAATCGCCGCAATTGCGAAGAAAAACACTCTGCCACATTTCATGACCTGCCTCCCGGGCTCGTGTTGTTTGCTCCGGATGTCTTCCTGCAAGCGTAGCTGGACGTCCAGAAAGACAAAAGCCCCGTCCCGCTTCGGATTTCCAGAAGCGGAACGGGGCTTCGCGATTCGTAAGATTACGTCGTGCTCAGGAGGCGGGTTTCGCCGCGCTCGCCGCCACTTCCTTCGGTGTCGAGAGGTAGCCGGTCGCCTGATCTTTGCCGACGTCGAAGACGACGATCTCGTACGGCACGGTGCGCGCGCCGCCCTTGACGTAGAACTGAACCGGCTCGCCCGCCGTGCGGTCTCTTTTCTCGATGGCCTTGTCGTCGGCAAAAACCGTCAGCGTGTAGCGGCCTTTTTTCGGGTCCGTCTTCTGCAGCGCAAGCTGCACCGGGCCGACGCGCTGCGGCGTTTTCGCCTTGCGCACCGTGAATTCGAAATAGTTGCGGTCGCCGCGGCGTTTCAGTTCTTCCAGGTCGTCGCGATTTCGAGCGATCAGCCCGCTCATCACGCCCATGTCGCCCAGCGCGCTATTCAGCTTGGACTTCGTGGCTTCCAGGTCGTTGCGCGTCGCTTCGATATCTTTTTTCGCGCCGCCCACTTCCGTGGCCACCGCGCCGATTTTCTCTTCGCTCTCCTGCTTCACCTGCCCGAGCTGCGCCGTCAGCCGCTCGTCCGAAGATTTCTGCTCCTTGCGGATGGATTCGGCGCGGCTCTTCGCCTGCGAAAGCTCCGCTTGGGTCATACCCAGTTTCTGCTCGGCGACTTCGACGTGGCCCTTCAGCTCGGCCAGCCGTGAATTGGCCTGCTCGAGCTGCGCGGAAAGAACCCGGCTCTGTTCCTGCGCCTTCCCCAGGTCCCGCTCCATCTTGGATTGCGAGGAATATCCCCAGAATCCCAGGACACCCAGAACGATAAAAAGAATCACAAACAGTACGGCGATCCACCGCGGCGTGCCCGCGTTTTCGTATTGAAAAGATTCGTGCGCGTCCGGCACATTCGGAGACGTGCTCATTCCTGCTCCTCCCCCATATTCGGGCTGGCTGGGTTGCCCGCCCTGCCGCGATTATCGCGCGCACTTCGCTCCGTGTCCATTCCCACCTCCTCTCCGGTTTCTTCTCCGTCGATCCCGCACTGTTTCGTAGCATAGGCTTCAGCCTGTGTGCACGTCTCCTCCACAACAGAACCTTGGTACGTCGCCAAGCCTTCATGGCTTGTCGATGACCGCGTGCCGCACTCTTTCTCGCAAAAAAGGGTTCGGGGCCAGGGGGCGGGGGTTCAAATCCTCTCGCCCCGACCATCTTTTTCAATCAGACTCCGCCGGTCGTTCGTGCTTTGCACTCGGACTGCGGCTGTTCTCGTGGCTGGGGAATGCCTCCTGGACGAGTACGGTTGGTTGACATTCGGCCCGGCCGGGCTTACAGTGCCACGCAGTTGGGTCCCCGCCTGCATGCACAATCGATGAAGTTGCTCTGTTTGATTCTAGATTCGCGCCAACGTGGCTGAACCGGGAGGTTTTGGGGCCCTCCCCACCACGCTTGTTTCAGGCTGGCCGGACTGGTGGGGAAAGCCGTCTCAGAGCTGAGGCGAGCCTCTGCAGCATCCGCGGTCACGGAAGGCGAAGATGGACAGGCTGACCATGCAACAGAAACTCTGGAAACCTCTGTGGTTGCCGCTCAGCGCCGCCTGCGTCGTGGGCTGCATCCTGAGCGTTGGGTCTTGGCGCGGGATCCAGGCTGGGCCTCCCGGAAGCAATTCCGCATTGCAACTCAACGGTTCCGACCAGTATGTGACGCTCGGGTCTGCCCCAGGTCTGGGTTCCACGACCTTCACCGTGGAGGTTTGGTTTCGGCGCGACGGCCCAGGCAAGTCCACCTCGAGTGGGTCCGGGGGCGTGGTGGCCATCCCGCTGGTGACCAAGGGCATGGCCGAAGCAGACGGCAGCAACAAGGACATGAACTATTTTCTCGGCATCGACGCAAAGAGTCGCGTGCTCGTAGCCGATTTCGAAGACCTCGCCAGCGGAGCCAATCATCCGGTGCTGGGCAGCACGAAGATTTGCGAAGGCCTCTGGTACCATGCCGCCGCGACATACGATGGTTCCACCTGGCAGCTGTATCTGAATGGCGCGCAGGACGCCCAGCGCGTCGTGGGCTCGACCCCTGGCGCAGGCGCCCAGACTCCCCGATTCGACAGCATCCAACATGCCGCTGTGGGCAGCGCTCTGCAGTCGAACGGGCTTCCCGGTGTGGGCAGTGGAGGGGGGCCGGGCTTCTTTCAAGGAGCCATGGATGAAGCCCGCATCTGGAACTACGCCCGCTCCGCCGCGCAAATCCAGGCTGAGATGTCCGCCGAAATCCAGACAGCCACTGGTCTGGTGGGTCGTTGGGGTTTCAACGAGGGCGCGGGAAATGCCGCAATCGACAGCTCCGGCAGTGGAGTCAACGGAACACTCATCGCCGGCCCGCTGTGGGCGGCCGGCTCACCCTTCACGCCGACGTCCTTGCCTGCGGGCAACTATGGCTTGCAACTCACCAGCACCAGTGCCTCGCCGCCCGCCGGCGTGGTCAACGACTATGTGACCTTTGGAATCGCACCGGGCTTGAATGCGGCCGCCTTCACGATCGAGGCATGGTTCAAGCGCCAGGGCGCGGGCGTCGCCGTCTCCACCGGCAGCGGTGGAGTCTCGGGCATACCACTAGTCACGAAGGGGAGATCCGAGTCCGACGGAAGTAACAAGGACGTGAATTATTTCCTCGGGATCAATGCGGTCAGCGGTGTTCTGGTGGCCGACTTCGAGGAGGGCGTCTCGGCGGGCGGCAGTCCGGGCTTGAACCATCCTGTGGCTGGCATCACCGCCATTCCGGCCGACAAAACCTGGCATCTTGCCGCGGCCACCTATAACGGACAGGTGTGGATGCTGTACCTGGATGGCGCGCTGGAGGGCCAGGTCACTCTCCCTGTGCCCCGCCCGCCGCGCTTCGACAGCATCCAACACGCCGGCATCGGTACTGCGTTGAACTCCGCTGGCGCGGCGTCCGGGTTCTTCAACGGCGTGATTGACGAAGTGCGGATTTGGAACTATGCCCGCTCGGCGCAGCAGATCGCCGGCGGCAAGGACCGCGAGATTCCAACTGCCGCCGGCCTTCTTGGCCGCTGGAGCTTTAACGAGTGCTGCGGCAAGGTTCTCGATTCCTCCGGCGCTTCGGTCAACGGGAGTCTGGTCGGCACAGGCTGGAGCTGGGCGTCCGGGGCGGCATTCCCGGGAACTGCCAATCAGCCGCCTCTGGTGGATGCCGGTTTCGATCAGACGGTCGCGTTCCCTGCGGGTACGTCGCTGGGCGGTATCGTCACCGACGACTCCGTCACCGGCTTGCTCGCGCTCAGTTGGATCAAAGTGAGTGGCCCCGGGACCGTCACCTTCGCGACTCCAAACGCTGCGTCCACCACAGTGAGCTTCTCGATCGCCGGCACCTACGTCTTGAGCCTCGCGGCGAATGACGGCGAACTTACAGCCAGCGATACCGTCATGATTCAGGTCAATTCCGCACTGGGGCAGAACCTGCCACCAATCGTCAGCGCCGGAGCCGATCAGACGGCGACACTTCCCGCCGGTGTCTCTCTCGCCGGTTCGGTCACTGACGACGGCCTCCCCACTCCGATCTCCCTGACCGTTGCTTGGACTCAAGTGAGCGGACCTGGCACAGCGACCTTTGCTTCGGCAAACACTCCGGGCACGACGGCGAGTTTTTCGGCGCCGGGAGTGTACGTCCTGCGGTTGACGGCCGACGACTCGGCGCTATCCAGCAATGACGACGTGACCGTCGCGGTCAGCGCCGCGGTGAATCAGGCGCCGAACTTACCCGGGTTGAACGCGCCTACCAACCAGGCGACGGGCGTGGCCGGGCCGGCCACTTTGAACGTCTCCGTTTCCGATCCCGATAGCGGCAATCTCACGGTCACTTACTACGGACGAGCGGCCGCTCCCGCTGCGTTCGGTCCAGACTTCACAATGATTGCCCTGCCCGACACGCAGTTTTACTCCTCCAGTCTGAACGGCGGCAGCCCCACGATTTTCAGCGCGCAGACACAATGGATTGTGAACAACATCCCCTCACGCAGCATCGTTTTTGTGACGCAGTTGGGAGATTGCGTCCAGAACGGCGACAACGGAGGAAACTCGGTTGAGTGGACCAACGCGGACGCGGCAATCCGCCTGTTGGAGGATCCCGCAACCACGCGGTTTTCGCAGGGACTCCCCTATGCCATCGCCGTTGGTAATCACGATCAATCTCCGAACGGCAGCGCGAGTGGCACCACCAATTTCTATAACCAGTATTTTGGCGAGGCACGCTTCAGCGGCCGCAGCTATTACGGCGGGCACTACGGTACGAATAACGACAACCACTTCGAGCTGTTCAGCGCCGGCGGATTGGACTTTATCGTCATCCACTTGGAATACGACCCATCCGCGAACCCGGCCGTGCTTTCCTGGGCCAACACTCTTCTCCAAACCTACGCGACGCGGCGCGCCATCGTCGTCAGCCACTACATCATCAACGCCGGCTTCAACGCTACGTTCGGCGCGCAGGGACAGGCGATCTACAATGCGCTGAAGGGCAATCCAAACCTCTTCCTGATGCTGTCGGGCCATGTTTCGCCGCCGGAAGGCCAGCGACAAGACACCTTCAATGGCCGGACGGTCACCACTCTGATGTCGGACTATCAGTCTCGCGCAAACGGCGGCGATGGATGGCTGCGGATTCTGGAGTTTTCGCCATCCAACAATCAGATTCGAGTGAACACCTATTCGCCGACCCGGGGCGAGTTCGAGACCGATGCGGACAGCCAATTCACGCTGAACTACAATATGCAATCCCCGAGCAACTTTACGGTCCTCGGAACGACGACAAGCGTTTCTTCCGGAAGCTCCGCGAGTCTGGCCTGGTCGGACCTTCAGCCCTTCACCACCTACGAGTGGTATGTGGCCGTCAGCGACGGAGTGAACACCGTAACGGGGCCGGCGTGGACGTTCAGCACGGCGGCTGCGGCTCCGACGTTTACCGCCCCATCAAACCTGACGGCCACGGCTGCGGGTAGCACCCAGTTAAACCTTTCCTGGACGGCAGCGACGGAGATGGGTGGGACGATCAGCCAGTATCGAATCGAGCGCTGCCAGGGCGTGAACTGCGCGAACACCCCCAGCAACTTCGCGCAGGTCGGCACGTCAGCCGCAACGTCGTACAACGACACGGGTCTGACCGCTTCGACGAGTTACACCTACCGTGTCCGCGCTGCCGACGCGGCGAATAATGTAAGCCCGTATTCCAGCACAGCTTCCTCTACTACTCTTGTCAATTCGCCGACGGCTCCGACAAGCCTTACTGCAGCGCCCGCGGGTCCAATCCAGGTCAATCTCTCTTGGGGCGCCTCGACCGAGACGGGTGGCACGATCGCGAACTATCTGATCGAACGCTGCCAGGGCGTGAACTGCGCAAACACCCCCGGCAACTTCGCGCAGGTGGGCACGTCAGCGGCAACGTCATACGACGACACGAGTCTGCTTGGTTCCACCAGCTACAGCTACCGCGTCCGCGCCATCGACACGTTGAACAATATGGGTCTCTATTCCAATACAGCCACAGCGGCAACCGCGGCGCCCACGTTCACGGTGCCTGCAAACCTGACGGCCACGCCATCCGGCCCCGTCCAGGTCAATCTTTCCTGGACAGCAGCGACGGAGACGGGTGGAACCATCAGCCAGTATCTGATCGAGCGTTGCGCGGGTTCGGGCTGCAGCAACTTTGCCCAGGTGCGAACCTCGGTGACCACCACGTACAGTGACACGGGCCTGCTCGGATTGACCAGCTACAGCTATCGCGTTCGGGCGGCAGATACAGCGAATAACACAAGCCCGTACTCGAATACGGCTTCGGCGACGACCGCGGCTCCAACATTCGCGGCCCCATCGAATCT
>JBGOWC010000106.1:0-6640 GCA_041478415.1 Terriglobia bacterium | reverse complement strand
GCGCGCTGCTGATGTCCATGGCGCTGCCGTACGACTCGGACGAAGGGCGCGACATGGCCGGCGCGATCACCGCGCTGATGTGCGGCGAGGCGTACGCGCAGTCCGCGCGGATCGCGGAGCGCATGGGCCCGTTCCCGGGCTACGCGGTGAACCGCGAGCCGATGCTGGACGTGATTCGCATGCACCGGGATTCGGTCCGCGCGATTCGCCCGGAAAACGTCCAGCCGCCGCTGATGCTCGCAGCGCAGAATGCGTGGGACACGGCCCTGGCGCACGGTGAGAAGCACGGCTTCAAGAATTCGCAGGTGACCGTGCTCGCGCCGACGGGCACGATCGGCTTCATGATGGATTGCGATACGACGGGCATCGAGCCGGACCTGGCGCTGGTGAAGTACAAGAAACTGGTCGGCGGGGGCTTGATCAAGATCGTGAACAACACAGTGCCGCAGGCGCTGATGAATCTCGGCTACACCCCGGAGCAGATGAACGAGATCGTCTCGCACATTGACAAAACGGGAACGATCGAAGGCGCGCCGGGGCTGAAGGCCGAACACCTGCCGATCTTTGATTGCTCGCTGACGCCGGCGGGCGGCGGCCGCTCGATCTCCTGGACCGGCCACTTGAACATGATGGCCGCGGCGCAGCCGTTCCTTTCGGGCGCCATCAGCAAGACGATCAACATGCCCGAGGAATCCACGATCGAGGACATCATGAAGGCGTACATTGAGTCCTGGAAGCTGGGGCTCAAGGCCGTGGCCGTCTATCGCGACAACAGCAAGCGTTCGCAACCTCTATCGGCGGCGGGACAAAAGAAGGACGAGAAGAAGACGGATGCGGCCACAGTGATGCCGGAGCAGCGCGAACTCTTCGCCCGCACGCAGCGTGAAAAGCTGCCTGCGGAGCGAAATTCGGTCACGCACAAGTTTGCCGTGGGCGGCCACGAAGGTTACATCACCGTCGGCATGTACGAGGACGGCCGGCCCGGCGAAGTTTTCATCAAGATGTCCAAGGAAGGATCAACGCTTTCGGGCGTGATGGACGGCCTGGCGCTGACGCTTTCGATCGGTTTGCAGTACGGCGTGCCGCTGAAGGCGCTCGTGGACAAGCTGATGAACACGCGGTTTGAGCCGTCCGGCATCACGCAGAACCCGAACATCCGCTTCGCGACGTCGGTGCTGGATTACATCGCGCGGTGGCTCGGCGGGCGGTTTATTTCGCCGGACTACTTGAAGCTGAACGGCACGGCGGCGGCGGAAAGCTCCGCGGCTGGGGCGCCGATGATGGCCAAACCGGAGGCGGCTCCAGCGGGGTACAGCGACGCGGTCGCGAACGCTCCGCGGAACGCGCACGAAGGCGCGCCGACCTGCTCCGAATGCGGCATGCTGATGGTGCCGAACGGCGGCTGTTATAAATGCGAGAACTGCGGCAGTACGTCCGGGTGCAGCTGAGGAGCCGGCACGGTGAGCGCATCGTCCTCCCGCGCAGCCCTAGCCCCGAGTCCCCCGCTGGCAACGCCCAAGGCGCGAGGCTTCCTGCATATCGTACGGTACGGTAGCGGCGCGAACTCGATGTACGTGGTGACCTATCACCGGCTCGACCACGAAGGCGCCACGCCAAAGCCATCGCTGGCCGAAGGCGCGCAGTCATTAATTGAGTTGCTGGAAAAAATCGGCGTGGATTTCCGGGTCGGGGAAGTGCGCGGCGCGCTCGAAGATATCTTGCGGCTTGGCTCAGCCAACATCCCCGATCTGTGGCTCAGCGACGAAGAGATGATCGAGAAGGGCCTGGTCGAAGCGTAGTTCCTCCCTGACTTTCAATTAATTTAAATTCTACGTTTTCTTCGCAAAGGAGCGGCGTGCCGCGCCCCGATCTGAGAGGCCTATCGTGAGCGCAGTTCTTGAAAGGTCGCGGGCGTTGCTAGCGCGGGCGGAGACCGGGGCGATAAGCCGTGAGCGGGCGCGGGCGCATCCGGAGGTGCGGGCCGAGCGGCGGCGGGACGGCGCGCAGCGGGTCACCGCAATTGCTGCAGCGATCGCTTCCAGCCGGACCCGCAATATCGGCGCGGAGCCAGTGGCCGCGCGCTTCGCACAGCGGATTGATGCATTGCACGGTCCAGCCGGGCAGATATTGCATGATTCCCCCAGAATGCCGTTCACGGTGCTTGGGCCGAGCCGGCCTGCCCTGTAAGGAGGGCCCCCTGCCGACGGTGACGCGTTCGATGGCGCGGATTCTCGCGCAGGGTACCTGTGGTGTCAAGCACAAAACCTACTATTCCTTGTGGTACTGTTGCAGGGCAGCAGGCCGTCCTTCTCGGTGGCATCCGCCGCAGACGCATCGGCCGCTGAGGTACCTGGTGCGGCAGCGCGCTGCCGCGCGACGGAGGCACACATGGCAAATCCTACAGGCAGAAGCTTTGATCTCGGCGGCTCGATGCCGTCTTTTTCAGGCTTCGGCGGCTTTGGCAAGAAGATTCTGCGCATTGCGATTGTGATCGTCCTTTTCATTTTGTTGTTTTCTTCCATCACGTCGATCCCCACGGGCCATGTCGGCGTGCTCACGCTCTTCGGGCGCGTCACGGGCGATGTGCTCCCCGAAGGCATTCACATGATCAATCCGCTCAAGTCGGTGGAAAAGTTGTCGGTGCAGACGCAGTCGAAAAAGGAAAGCGCGAACGTGCCGTCGAATGAAGGTCTAATCCTTTCGCTGGACACTTCGCTACTGTTCCGCTTGGACCGCAACAAGGCGGCGCAAGTCTTCCAGACCGTTGGCGCCGACTATGCGGAGAAGATCGTCGAGCCGACGTTGCGCGCGGCCATTCGCTCGGCGACCTCGGCGCACACGGCCAACGCCCTCTACACGAACGCACGCGAAATCGTTCAGCAGCAGATCCAGGATGAATTGACGGCCCAGCTCGCGCCGCGCGGCGTGATCGTCGAAAACGTCTTGCTCCGCGACGTGCAATTGCCGGCGATGCTGAAGGGCTCCATCGAAGCCAAGCAGCAGGCCGAACAGGACGCGCTGCGGATGAGCTTCATCCTGCAGAAGGAAAAGCAGGAAGCCGAGCGGAAGCGGATCGAAGCGCAGGGCATTGCCGATTTCCAGAAGATTGTGGCGCAGGGAATCAGCGCGCAGCTCTTGGAATGGAAAGGGATCGAGGCCACGGAGAAGCTGGCGATGAGCTCGAATGCAAAGATTGTCATCATCGGCAACCCGAAGAACGGATTGCCACTGGTGCTTGAGCCGAGGTAAGTGGGTAGTGCGGCGAGAAGCTGCTAGTTGTGCCGAAGCTGGCCTTTGCGGCCAAGAAATGCGGCGACGAAGAGCGCAGCCGCCAACGCCAGGTAGATCAGAGCGTAGAAGGTCGTGCGCGGACCGCTTGCGCTCCCCGTGAAATCGAGACCCGGAGTGTGGTTCATCGGGCCGACGTACCACAGCACGGTGTAGAGGCCCTCGAAGAATTTGCTCGTGCCGCTCCAGACGCCGAGGGCCAGCGCCAGCGTGGGGATGAAGAGCGCCCCGGCGGCCCAGGCCAGAAGTCCGCTGGAGTGCCCGGCGAGCGCGAGGCGGACCGCTGCTCCCGCCCCGGTAAACACGGCTACGGCGACGCCGCCGAACCAGCAGGCAGGAAGCTGTCTCGGCAGGATTTTCGCGCTCGAGAAAAGAAGCTGGTCCGTGCCATAACGTGCTTCCCGCGTCCCCATGGCGGACCAGATAAGAGCGGGCCAGATCCAAGCGACCCCGAGGAGCGGGCCGCGAATGACATCGAGCTGTGGCGTGACGAATTGCGCGATGAGAAGTCCCGCGGCGACGGCGTACCACCACCAGCGCAAGCCATTGAGAGCGAGCCGGAGCTCGGCAGTGGAGATGCGCCCGAAACCTGAAGCCGAGCCACGGCCTGCGAGCGGAGTGAGATGAACGGCGCCGGCCGCGCGCTGCGGCGCGCCCGGCCCTGGAGCGACAGTAGCCTCAGTGGCCCGCTTCTGATCTGCTTTCGTTCCTCGTGAAGCTGCGAACGAACGCGCGGGATCGAAACGATCGAAAAACACTGCCGCCACCAGCGCGATCACTACGGCAGCGCCAACCCAACCTAATCTCAGCAGCAGGCCGTTTGTAGTCCACTCGACACCTTGCCAGCGCAGCGATTCAACGAGCTGCGCCGTTCGCTCCCCCATCGTGAGAGAAAACCCTTCCTTGTAGCCGGGGATGACGGCTCGCGCCGCTGTCATCATGCTTTCGGCGACAGTCCAAAGTCCCATGGGGTCGAGCCAACCGACTTTCGTGATCGCCGGCAATGCGACACCGAAGGACCAAGCAAAAAACCAGACCACGTTCCCTACTCCGCCGCGAAGCACGGGGAGCGTCTCAAACAGAAGCGCGAAGGCAGCGGTCACGGCCATCGCCGGAAGGGCGATGAGCAGAAATGGCGAAAGCAATGCCCACGCGTCGAAGCGGTGATCTTCGCCCGCAAAAATCTGCATCGTGACTGCGGCCACCGCAAGCACCAAGACAATCGCCGCTAGAACCGCGAAGTTGCTGAACAGTTTTCCTACTGTATAGGCGGGCTTCGATAGCGGCGTCGTCGCCAGGATTTGCCCCACGCCGGTCTGACGGTCGCGCTCGATGGCGTTCTTGACGATATAGAAGCCGACGAGCGACACGAACGTCGTGGTCACAACCGCCATCATGGCGCCGATCCATGCCGAGGTATAAACGCCACGAAAGTCGCCGAGCTTGATCAAGATCTTACCGGTCGCGGCCGCGTATCCAAGAAAAACAGCAAACAGAAGCGTGACTAAAAAACTGTAGCGTCGGACCCTTTCCAGGAAATCGGCCCGCGCAATGGCGAAGATGACCCGGCCCGTATTCGTGGAATTGGAGTTCATGCCGCGGCTCCGCCGGCGGCGTTGCGGCGCGCACTCAGCGCAGCGAGGTAGGCGTCTTCGAGCGAAGGTTCAAGCGAGCGGGCGCCCGGCGCGGGCGGAACATCGGATACAACGCGCGCGTGGACACCGTCACTGCGGTGCGCCGTGTTGCTGACCAGATGCCTCTGACGCAGCGCCGGCAGTTCCGCGCTAGGTAGGACGACTTCCCAGACTTTGCCGGTCACATCGGCGAGAAGCGCTTCGGGCGCGCCGTGGGCCAGGAGCTCGCCGTGCGCGAGGATGGCGATTTCGGTGGCCACCGCTTCGACGTCGGACACGATGTGCGTCGAGAGGATTACGATGCGTTCGCCCGAAAGTTCTGACAATAGGTTTCTGAAGCGGACGCGCTCCTCCGGGTCGAGGCCCGCGGTCGGCTCATCCACGATCAGCAGCTTCGGATCGTTCAGCAGCGCCTGTGCAATGCCCACGCGCTGCCGCATGCCGCCCGAATAGCCCCCGAGCGGGCGCTTTGCCGCGTCGGTGAGATTGACGAGGTCGAGCAGTTCGCCGATGCGCTTCCGCGCGCTCGCGGCATCCAGTCCTTTCACCGCGGCCATGTAATCGAGGAATTCAAGCGCGCTCAGGTTCGGGTAAACGCCGAAATCCTGCGGCAGATATCCGAGGACGCTGCGCAGCGCGTCCGGTTCGCGCGCGATGTCGGCGGCGTTCCAGGTGATGCGTCCTGCAGTGGGCCGCGTAATCGTTGCGAGGATGCGCATGAGCGTGGACTTTCCCGCGCCGTTCGGCCCGAGCAGGCCGAGGACTCCGGGTCCGAGGGCCAAGCGAAAACTGCGCAACGCCTGGACTTTGCCGCGGTAAGTCTTGCTCACGTTATCCATGACAAGTTGTAAGGACATGCGCTCCGCCTCCGATAGGGCCGCGATGGCACGAGAAGAGATACGCACGCGCGAAGCAAAAAGTTTGGATTCGGGCTGGGCGAAGATAATGCGGGCAGTTGGCCGGTGCGGCGGAAAAGTGCGGTGACGAAAAATTCAGTTCTGCGGCGGAGAAGCCGGTTTTTCGCTGGCCGCGGGCTGCTTGCTCTTTGTGCGGGCTTGGAGCTCCTGCAAAGCGGCGAGGCGCGTCTTTAAGCGCTCCGCCTGTTCCTGCCGGTCGCGGATCTCGCGCTCGAAACTATCCAGTTTCGCTTTGCCCTGAGAATCCCGGGAGTATTGCGGGTTGGTGTAGAACTGATCGCGCTCGAGGGCGAACTCGCGCTGCAGGAGATCGAGATCCTTCTGCGCCTGAGCAAGCTGATCCTTCAATACTTTGACTTCTGCATCGGACGGCGCGTTCTGCCCTGCGGCCTCGGCGGGGGCCGGAGCCGGCGCCGATTCCGTTGCGGCCGCTTGAGCCTGCGCATTTCCAGCTGTTGCTGTTTCGCCAGCAGCCGCGGCGGCCGCCGCTTGACGCTGCAGATCATCATCCGTCAGGGATTTGGCGGGCTTCTGGGATTTTTTCTTTTGTTCGCGCGATTTGCGGGCGGCGTCCGCCACGGACTGGCCCGAGTCGCTCTGGGATTGCGCGCGCAGCGTTAGAGGAACGAACGCAGCAGCCAGCGCCGCCAGAAGGGCGAACCGCAGTCCTAAGCCGCGTGGGAATGTGTATCTCATACTTGCACTCTCATTCGAGCCGAAACCGCAGGATACGCCGAGAATGCGCTGCAGGCAATTCGGTCGCGCGGCCAGGAGGCGAATGAAGCAAGGCCCGCCGGCACG
>JBGOWC010000340.1:0-2929 GCA_041478415.1 Terriglobia bacterium | reverse complement strand
GTCATTGGTCTCATGCGACGGCTGCATAGAGGCGATCACGCTGAGTTTCGCGAAACGCGCAAAATCTTCGGGCGCGACGACCTGGGCGTGTTCGATGCGAGCGCGGCGATCGCGCGGGCCGTTGGATTGCGCAACGGCTTCAAAAACGTCCAGGGCGATGCGATTGGCGCGGTCACCGATGGCGTGAAACGCGAGCTGGAAGCCGGCGCGGTCGCGCTCGATCGCCAGTTCGCGAAGTTTTTCCGGCTCCATGGTCAAGATGCCGCTGGTGGAAGGGTCGTCGGAAAAAGGCGCCAGCATGGCGGCGGTGCCTGAGCCCATCGCGCCGTCGGTGACCATTTTCAATGCGCCGGTTCGGAGCCAGGGATCGGTCGTGCCGCCCTCGCGGCGCATGGTGATAAGGCGATCGAGCGGAGCGGCGAAGGGCAGCCATTCGGTGATGCGCGCGGTGAGCTTGCCTTCGTTTTTCAATTGCCGATAGACGAGAAAATCGTCCCAAGTGGCTTTGCCGCGGGCGGCGGACGTGTTGTTTCCGATGGCTTCGATCAGGGAATTGTCCTGGATGGAGGTGACGCCGTTTTTCGCGACATCGGCCAGGGCGAGTTCGATACCCTTGCGGCGTTGCTCGGGCGACGGCGGCGGAATCCGGGACCGCAGAAGCTCCATCGCCGCGCCCTCTTTCAGCATTCCCGTGGGCTCGCCGGAGTCGTCACGCTCGATTTCGCCGCCCACAGGGTTGGGCGAGTCTTTGGAAATGCCGGCGAGACGAAGGGCGAGCGAATTGGCGACGCCAACGTGACCGGAGACGTGCACGAAAAAGGCGGGATTTTCCGGCGCGACGGCATCGAGCTGCTGGCAGTTTGGAAATTTCTTCTCCGGCCAGAGCGTGTGGTCCCAACCGGCGCCGGTGATCCACTCGCCCGCCTGGTGCATTTTCACCGCGGCGCCAACGCGTTCCTGCATTTCCGAAGGGGACATTGCTCCATTCAAGCGCACGCTGAGAAGGGCCGCGCCAGCGCCGCCGAGATGCACGTGGGAATCGTTGAAACCGGGCATGACGAATGCGCCGTGGAGATCCACCGTCTCTTCCGGATCGTGACCGGCGTTACATTCGAGGAGAACGTGCGCCAGGCTGCCGATGCAGAAGACTTTTCCGTCACGAACCGCGAGGGCCGCAGCCCAGGGATGCTGCGGATCGTTGGTGTAAATTCGCCCGTGAAGATAGGCCCTCGTTTTGTGCCGCGGAGGATCAGACTGGGCGCGGAGGGAAAACGGAGCAAATGCGAGCAGTACAAGAAGCGATGCCCGGAATCGAGCGCGGTGAAACATAGTCAGCGGCCTTTCTCCGGCGCGACACCGGCGGCGCCGACCAGCGTCAACAGAACGCGCTTCAAACCGATTTCGCGCCCCGCCGGGTCGTACCATTCCTGCAGCGAGTGCGCGCCACCGCCGGTGCCGCCGGCGCCGATGGCCAGCGCGTCAATGCCCATCGAAAGCGGCACGTTTGCGTCGGTGGAAGACCGCTCGAGGCGCGAATCATTGCCGAGAAACTCATCCGCGGCTCGAAGCGCGGCGAGGAGGGGCGAATCACTCCGCAACTCACCGCCGGGGCGGCTGCCGAGGGATTCGAGCTTCCACTCGAGTTTCACGCCGTTGCGGCGAGTGGCCGCTTCGGTTTCGTCCCGCACGCCGGCGGCGATGCAATCGCGCAGCGCGGTTTCGAGGCGCTCAAGTTCATCTTCGCTCTCGGAACGAATGTCCACTTTCAGATGCGCCTCGTGGGGAATGGAATTGACGGACGTGCCGCCCTGAATTTCGCCGAGGTTGAACGTCGTCCGCGGAGTCCCCGGCACCTTGGTACTGATAAAACGCACGGAGCCGCGCACGAGCGCGTTGATGGGATTGGGCATGCCGAAGTCCGACCAACTGTGGCCGCCGGGGCCGGTGACGACGACTTCGAGGCGGCGCGAAGCGAGCGCTTTGGTGGCAGCGTGGTCGGTTCCGGCGCCGTCAAGGATGAGAACGGCCTTCAGACGGTCTTGGTAGGCATCCACGATCGCGCGCATCCCGCGCAAGTTGCCCTCGCCCTCTTCGCCGACGTTGGCGACAAACAGGATGGTCCGCAGCGGCTTTAGGTGCGCGGCGTGCATCGCTTTTGCCACGGCCACGAGAGCGGCGAGGCCCGTGCCGTTATCGGAAATTCCGGGCGCTAGCCAGCGCGGGCCTTCGCGGCGAACGCGCACATCGGTGTCCGCAGAAAATACCGTGTCCAGATGCGCGGAGAGGACGACGATTTCGCTATCGTTCTTGCCACGCAATTCCCCGATGACATTGCCGGCGGGGTCCAGATGCGCGCGCAGGCCCGCGTCCGAAAGAGCGGACTTGAGCGCCGCGGCGCGCCGAGCTTCCTGGAATGGCGGCGCGGGGATGGCCGTGATGCGCGCCTGTTCGTCGTTGATCCAGGAAAAATTCCGCGCAAACCATTCCAAGGCGAGGCGCACCTGCGGTTGATCGGCAATCTGCGCAGCAGAAGGCGAGGATGAACCGCGATGCAGAACCGCCGAACGCCCGGGCATAGTGAAGAGGATAACCCAAAGGAGCGCTTGTTTCATCGGGCTGGATCTTCGCCGGGCCGGAGAGGAAATCGCTTAGCCATGGTGTGCCGCGCTCAATTTGGCGCCGGCTCCGCGCAGAGAGCCAGAATTTCGCTGTCGGTGAGAACGCGCGGCGACTGCTTGGCGGCTTCGAAGATGCGATTGACGAGATCGTCGTTCGCGGGAATGCGGTGGCGCTCGAGCCAGAAGAGCACGTTGGATTTGCCGCTCATGGGCCCGACCTCGACGACTTGTTCGAGGCCAAAGAGATGCGCGGGCACTCCGCTGTAGACAGAGTCGGCAAGAAGGGGATCGTTTTTCCGGTAGGCCTTGAT
>JBGOWC010000310.1:0-3196 GCA_041478415.1 Terriglobia bacterium | reverse complement strand
CGCCCGCTTCGGCGTGCGCAAGACCTGACGCGCATTCCTCCCCGGAGTGGCTTTTCGGTCCGCGCGGAGCCATCCGCCACACCTGCTATAATGAAGTGATTCCATGAATCCCGCCGATGCACCAACGCAATCACTCGAGACGCCGCCGGAGACCCAGGTTTCCGCCGAGGTCCTGCAAACGCTTGTCGAAATCGGGGAAGAGGTCAACGCCTCTCTCAATCTCGATGAAGTGCTGGCGCGCATCGCGGCGATCATCAAGCGGCTGATTGACTACGAATTCTTCGGCGTGCTGATGGTGGAAGAAGCGGGCGGGTATCTCAAGCACCGCTTCGCCATCGGCTATCCGCGCGACCTTGCGGAAAACCTGCGCATTCCGCTCGGGCAGGGCATCACGGGAACGGCCGCGGCCACGGGGCACTCGGTTCGCGTCAGCGACGCGTCGAAGGATCCGCGCTACATCAACGCCATCGAGAGCGTGCGCTCGGAGCTCGCCGTGCCGCTCCTGGTCAGCGGGAAGTGCATCGGCGTGCTGGACATTCAGAGCCGGCACCTGGACTACTTCACGCGCGACCAGCAGAACATCCTCACCCTTCTGGCTGGCCGCCTGGCCGTGGCCATTGAAAATGCGCGCCTGTTCGAGCGCGTGCGCACGCAGGCAGAAACGCTGCTCCTTCTGAACGAAGTGAGCCGCGAGACGGGCTCGATTCTCGAAGTCGAAGAGCTGCTGCGCCGCGCCGCCGAACAGACCAAACGAGTGATTGATTACCAGATTCTGAGCATCATGCTGTACGACGAAGCGCAGAAGGTTTTTCGGCACCGGCTGGACGTGAAGCATGGCCATCGCGTGCAGGGAAAGCTGCGCGCCGCACCAACGGAGGGAATCGTCGGCGCCGCGGCCACGTTGCGCGAGCCCGTGCTCGTGCCGGATGTAACCACCGACGCGCGCTACGTCATGGTGAATCCGGAGACCCGCTCGGAGTTGGCGATCCCGATGATGCACAAAGGGCGCGTCATCGGCGTGCTCGACCTCGAGAGCCCGCAGCTCAACTACTTCACCGCGGACCACGTTCAGACGCTTTCCATCCTGGCGGCGAATCTTGCCGTCTCGCTGGAGAACGCGCGCCTCTACGAGCAAGTGGCGCGCCACGAAGCGCGGCTCGACCGCGACCTGCAGGCCGCCAAGCGCATCCAGGGCGCGCTCCTGCGTCCCGTTCCGACGGAAGACTACGGCCTGGACATTGCAGCGCGATATCTCTCGGCGCGCGAAGTGTGCGGCGACCTCTACGAATTCCTGCGCTACGGCCCTCAGCAGCTCGGCATCGCGCTGGGAGACGTCAGCGGAAAGGGCACGGCGGCCGCGCTTTACGGCGCCGTTGCTATTGGCATCATGCGGAGTCTCGCGCCGCAGAAGCTCCAGCCCGCCGAGATGCTCAGCCAGATAAACAAGCTCGTGGGCGAGCGCCGCGTTGAGGGCCGCTTCATAACCATGTGTTTCGCCACGTGGCAGAAGGGCCGTCACAAGCTGCGCGTGGCCAACGGGGGCCAGTCGCAGCCGCTGCTTTACAAAGGCGGCCGCTGCGACAAGATAAACCTCACCGGTTTTCCGCTGGGCATTTTCGAAGAGGTGAACTACGACGAGTGGGGCGTGACTCTCGATCCCGGCGACATTCTGGTCTTTCACTCGGACGGCATCGCCGAAACGGCCACTACCGAGGGACAGTTTTTCGGAACCGCGCGGATTCGCAAGCTCATCGAAGAGCACTCCCAACTGCAGGCCGCTGAGATTGCCGACCTGATCCTGCGTGACGTGGACTCGTTCGCACAGGGCGCGCCGCTCGCGGACGACCGCACGCTGGTCGTGCTGCGGGTGCGCTGAAGGTGAAATGAGCGGGCCCTCCGGCAGCGGCACGTCGAAAAAACTGAAATTCGTGGACCCCGCCGCTTTCACGCCTGAGTTTTCGTGGAAACCCGGTGGCAGCGCTTCCGCGCAACGCGAAATGATTTTTGCGGAAAGAGTTTCCCTGCAAGAAGTGGCTGAAGGCGTCGTGACGCCCACCTACCTCTACAGCGGAGCGGCGATCACGGACGCGTATCGCGAACTCGATCGCGGGCTTTCCGGAGTGCCGCGCACGCTCTGCTTTGCGGTGAAGGCCAACGGAAATCCGGCCTTGCTCCAAATGCTGGCGCGACTCGGGAGCGGGTTTGACGCCGTTTCGGGCGGGGAAATCGAGCTCTTGCGGCAGGCCGGCGTTCGAGGCGATCGGATTGTTTTTTCCGGAATCGGCAAGACGCGCGAGGAAATGCGCGAGGCGCTGCATTACCCAAGCGCAGGGCGAAGTGCGCGCCGCGGGATTCTGCTCTTCAATGTCGAATCCGAGGCGGAACTCGAGGTGCTGGTCGAAGAGGCCGCTCGGCTCCGGCGAGCAAACGGAGAAACGCCGGCTGTTTCCGTCCGGGTGAACCCCGACGTGCGTGCGGGGGGCCATCCGCACATTTCGACGGGCCAGCATCAGCACAAATTCGGGCTGGACTGGCCCGCGGCGCGGCGGCTCTACCTTGCGCACCGCGAGTCGCGCTGGATTCGCTGGCAGGGCATCAGCGCGCACATCGGCTCGCAGGTGCTCTCGCTCAGTCCCTTCCGCCGGGCGCTGGGCCGCCTCGCGAACTATTTCGTCGAATTGCGCCGCGCCGGAATTGCCCTTCGGTATCTGGATTTCGGCGGCGGACTCGGCGTGCGTTACACCGATCAAAATCCGCCGACGCGCGCCGCGTACGCGCGCATGGTGCGCGGGGTCGTTAAGCCGCTTGGTTGTCATCTCCTGCTTGAGCCGGGGCGCTCCGTCGTCGCGCAGGCAGGCGTTCTCCTGACGCGCGTCCTGTATACGAAAGAAAATCGCGGAAAACTCTTTGTCATTGTGGACGCTGCGATGAACGACCTGATGCGCCCGGCGCTCTACGGCGCAGTCCATCCGATCACGCCCGTCACGCGCGAGAGGCGAAGGCGCACGGCTCCTCTGCGCCGCGTGGACATCGTTGGTCCCGTGTGCGAAACGGGCGACTGTTTCCTGCATGATTGGCCCATGCCGCCGGTGGTTGCGGGTGATGTGCTGGCCATCTGGTGCGCAGGGGCTTACGGGATGGCGTTGGCGTCGAACTACAATGCGCGGCCGCGGCCCGCCGAAGTGCTGGTCACCGG
>JBGOWC010000354.1:0-2654 GCA_041478415.1 Terriglobia bacterium | reverse complement strand
GCCTCTCGGCGAAGCCGTGCGGGCGCACAAAGAAGTCATGGAGCCCGGCGCATTCGGAAAGATCGTGCTGATTCCTTAGATGATGCAATCTCAGGCGATGTGAAACGCCGCGAGGAGCAGCCCGGCCGCAGGAACGCTCGTGCGATTTCGCCCAAACGCCCGCGTGATTTGTCTTCCGTGGAAGTTTCGCCGTTCATGGCCGCGACATTGCCTGAAATCCGTCCGCCACTCCATCAGCGCCATCCCGCGGCCGTTTCTTCTTGTACAGCCATAATCCGATCAGCAGCGCGTAGAACGGGGCGTACACAAGCCACTGGAAGAACGGGTCGAAATGCCAGCGGCCGTTGATCCCATAATCAATGAGCACGTTGTAGGAGAGAAACTGCAGGATTGTCAGAAGCAGCCAGGCGGGATTTGGAAAAAAGCAGAGTAACGGGACGATCCAGGTGAAATACCAGGAATAGCCGTTCGGCGCGAAAAGCAGAATGGTTCCAAACAAAAGATACGCGGCGCGCTCGGGCTCCGCGCGGCGCGCCGCGAGCCACAGCGCCAGACCCCAAGCTGCGGCAACGCCGATCCACGCGGCGATTCGCGGATTGCCCGTGATCCAACTGATGATCGTATACAGGCTGGCATGGTAGTTGCGCCAGGTGGCCTCGTAGTAGGTCATGTTGGCGCGAAGCATCGGAAGTCCCCGCCAGTAGGGCGCGATCACCACGGACGCAGTCACGGCGGCAGCGAGCGCGGCAATCCATCCGGAGCGTTTTTCAGGCCATCCGGCGCGGCGAATCCACAGCGGAACGAGCACCGCGGGGAAGGCCTTCGCCAGCGCCGCCAGCATCAGCAGCATCGTTGACAGCGCGGGGCGCCGCCTTATAATCAGGAGCGCTGCGACGACGCCGGCAAGGGCTAGCGCGTCGTTGTGCGCGCTGCCGGCAAACTCCACGATCACCAGTGGATTCCAGGCGTAGACGGCCAGCCGATACGTGCGGTCTTCCTCCGAACGGAAGTGCCATGCGAGCAGGAGCAGTATCAGCAAGTCAGCGAGAACAAAAGGTGTCTTGAAGCCAGTTGGCCCGGGAAGAAATTTGGCGGTCACGCGATACACGAGCTGCGCGACCGGCGGGTAGATGGACGGCGTTTCCGGACCAGGCATGGCGCGCCAGTGCGCGTCGCGAAGCGCAGCGAGTCGCGGGTCGTTGCCGGCAATCTCGTAGGGATTCCAGCCGTGGTTCTGCACGCGGCCGTCCCAGCGGTAACGGTGGAGATCATCCGAAAGCGATGGCTCGAGCGGTAAGAGCGTGAGCCGAAACAGAATCGCGGCGCCGATGAGAAGAATCCAGGCAGCACGATTCCGCCGGGAGTGTTCGAAGAAGTAGAGCGAGACGAGATAGACGACGCCCGCGGCCAGCGCTAGCGCGATGAATTCGATCACGTTTCGCTTCAGATCGTTGAGATGATGCATCCGCGCGAACAGCAGCTCGAGAAAAACGGCGCCGAAGACGACACTCGAGAGCTGGCCGCGGGGAGCAAATGGATGATTCCTCATTCGGGGAAAGTTTCGGAAAGGGAGTGAGCGTGCAGTTGGTCCTCCAATTCGGCTTCTGGGCGATGCAGAACCCCCTGGCCCACTACTGGCACAAGCTCACCGATAAAACGTTTACCGGCCTCTATCACACCAACGGTTTCGACCTCGCAATGATGATTCCGTATTTCCTCGTGCTGTTCGTGCTGGCGACCTACGGGCTGCACCGCTACTGGCTCGTGTACGAATTTTTCAAGTACGCGAAAAACGTTCCCGGCCCGCCGCCGGAACTCACGAACTGGCCCAAGGTTACCATACAGCTTCCCATCTTCAACGAACGCTACGTGATCGAGCGGCTGGTCGAAGCCGTTTCGCGCTTCGACTATCCGCGCGAACTGCTGGACATCCAGGTGCTCGACGATTCGACCGATGAGACGCGCGATATCGCGCGCGGATGCGTCGAGCGGCACGCGGCGCAGGGTTTTCCCGTCGTCTATATCCATCGGACGAACCGCGAAGGCTTCAAAGCCGGCGCGCTCGAGAACGGGCTGAAAACCGCGCAGGGCGAGTTCGTCGCCATTTTCGACGCGGATTTTCTCCCCGAGCCGGATTTCCTCCGCCGGACGATCCCCTACTTTCACGATCCGCATACGGGGATGGTCCAGACGCGCTGGACGTACCTCAACAGCGACTACTCGCTCCTCACCGAAGTTGAAACGATTTTGCTCGATGGGCATTTTGTGATCGAGCACGGCGCCAGGTCCCGCCGCGGCACATTTTTCAATTTCAACGGCACGGCGGGCGTGTGGCGGCGCAAGGCCATCGAGGAAGCCGGCGGCTGGGAGCACGACACGCTCACCGAAGACACGGATTTGTCCTATCGCGCGCAGCTTCGGGGCTGGAAATTTCTTTATCTGCCGGAAATCGAGTGCGCCTCCGAGTTGCCGGTGGACATGAACGGCTTCAAGGCGCAGCAGGCACGCTGGGCCAAGGGCCTGATGCAAACCGCGAAAAAGATTTTGCCGCGCGTGATGAAGTCCGACACCCCCTGGCACGTCAAGGCCGAGGCTTTTTTTCACCTGACGGCAAACATCAGCTATCCGCTGATGGTGCTGCTCTCGACGATGCT
>JBGOWC010000011.1:0-12709 GCA_041478415.1 Terriglobia bacterium | reverse complement strand
AATTCGTCACGTCGTAGTGCGTCGAGCCATTCAATAACCCGCCCGATGAATTGACGAGCTTGATGTGCATCATCTTCGGCGCGTTCGCTGATCCCTGGAACATCATGTGCTCGAACAGATGCGCAAAGCCGCTCCTGCCCCGCGGCTCCAGTCGGAAACCAATCTTGTAGTACACGCCGACGGTCACCACGGGCGCGGCGGCGTCCGGCGCAATCACCACGCGCAGACCGTTCGTGAGCGTCTTGCTCTCCAATGCGGTGTGCAGTTTATTCACCCTTCTCCCCCGGTGGCTTTTTTCTGCATCTTTTTCTCGCGAAACAGTTCATCGAGCGCGGCCAGCACCGTCTTTGGATCGCGCGCAAGAACGACCGCTCCGAGGCGCGCGAGCGCTTCGTGCGCGGAAGCAAACTCGGGCGGCAAATTCCTCAGCGCTTCGGCGTGCGCCGCGATCACGCCGTAGTCGCCGCGCGACAACGGCCCGGTCCACGCCGTCGCCGGCCCAAGGCTCTCGAAATTATCGAGCATCTGGCGCGTCAACGGCATCAGCGCGCGCATCGCCTCGCGCCGGTTCATCCCGATCGAAAGCAACATCTGCGTCGCCGCTTCCATCACGCTGAGCGCGTGACCCGCGGCCATCGCGCACGCCGCGTGATACAACGGCTTTATCTCGCCCGCGATTCGTACCGGAACGCCTTCGAGCGCCCGGCAAATCCTCCGCGCCACGCGAAGCGCGGCCGCGTCACCCTCGATCGCGAAAACTTTTCCCGCGAGCGGCGGCACGCCCACGCCGCTGAACGTTTGCAGCGGATGGAGTGAGCCCACCGCCGCGCCGCACGCCCGAACCGGTTCGAGTACTCGCGAATCGTATGCGCCACTGGTGTGCAGAACGACTTTCCCGCGCAGCTCTTCCCCGCCAATCCGCGCCAACTCCCGCGCCACGTCCGCCAGCGCATGGTCCGGCGCGGCGATCAGAAGCACGGAGGAGGTAAGCACCTGCCGCGTCAAAGCCCCGTGCGGGTGTCCCCCGCCGATGAATCGCGTCGCGCGCCTCGCACTTGCGTCGCTCCGCGTAACGACTGCACCAATCTTCCACCCCAATTCGCGCAGGCGTTTGCCGAGCCCTCTGCCGACGCGCCCGCCCCCGACGATCGCAACGCTCTCCGTCATCGCGTGTGATAGCATAACTTGTCCGTCATTCTGCGGCCAGAAAACTCCGACTTGCACACGATTGGCTCCATTTTTTTCGCCGCGGTCACTCTTTTCTGGATCGTTCAAGGCATCCGCACGGTCCGCGGGCTGCGCCGGCTCGCGCACATCCGGGACACGGTGCCCCTTCCACCGAAAGATTGCCCTCCGGTCACGCTCGTTTTCGCCGCGCGCAATGAAGAGGAAAAACTCGCCGCGGCGCTCGAGACGATGCTGTCTCTCCATTATCCCGGCCTCGCCCTTATCGCGGTGGACGACCGTTCGACCGATTCCACGGGCGCGATTCTAGACGCCGCTGCGCGGCGTGACCCGCGTCTCTCCGTCGTTCACGTCCGCGAACTGCCATCGGGCTGGCTGGGAAAAACCCACGCTCTCCACTGCGGCGCAGAGCGCGCCCGCGCCGACTGGATTCTCTTCACCGATGCCGATGTCCACTTCGCTCCGGATGCCCTTCGCCGCGCCATGTCCATCGCCCGCCGCGAATCATCCGATCATGTGACGCTTCTGGCGCAAATGATTATCCACGGCTTCTGGGAAAAGGTGGTCATCCCCTGCTTCGGCCTCGGTTTTGTATTCGCCAGCGAGCCCTGGCGCGTTTCCGATTCGCGCTCGAGCCGTTACATCGGTGTCGGTGCGTTCCAGCTCGTGCGCCGCGAAGCTTACGAGCGCGCCGGCGGCCACAAAAAACTCGCGTTCGAGGTGATTGATGACTTAGGGCTCGGCAAGATTCTGAAGCGTGCGGGCTGCCGCTCCACCGTAGCCTTTGCCGACGAGTTTGTTCGCGTGCGCTGGCACGCGGGGCTCGGCAATTTGATTCGTGGCGTGGAGAAAAACTTCTACGCCGGCCTCGGTTATCGCGTGTGGCTTGCCGCCGCCGCGATTCTTCTGAATGTCGCGCTGAGTATTTTGCCCGTGTTTATCGCGGCATTCGGCTCCGGATGGACAAGACTGTTTGCGGCAATGGCCGCCCTTGGCGGAATGATCGTCCAGGCGCTGCTTTCCGTCGCCGTAACCGCGCCTGTCCCGTTTTTCTATGCGGTTTTCCACCCCGTCGGTGCCGCCATAATTGATTACATGCTCGTGCGCTCGGTTGCCATCACGCTTTGGCAGGGGGGCGTCACGTGGCGTGGCACGTTCTATCCCCTCGACGAACTGAAGCGCAACCTCGCCTGAGCAAAACTCTACGCCGGTTCCGGTTTCTGTTCCGGCGCGAACATTCCCGCCAAATCCTGCTGCTTCAAGGTCCGGATTCGGTCGCGAATCTGCGCCGCGCGCTCGAATTCAAACTTCTTCGCCGCTTCGCGCATTTGTGCCTCCAGCTGCTGCAGCGCTTCGGCGAGCTGTGCCTCGTTCGTGATGTTTGCCGTGAGTGAGTCCAGACTGGCGTCATCCGCCGCCACGGTGACGTAGTCCGCTTCCACAATCCGCGCGAGGTCCATGTCCACCGACTTCACGATGGATTCCGGCGTGATGTTGTTCTCCACGTTGTAGGCGAACTGTTTTTCGCGCCGCCGGTTTGTCTCCGCAATCGCTTCATTCATCGAGCGCGTGCGTGTGTCCGCATACAAAATCGCCCGGCCGGAGATATGCCGCGCACAACGCCCCATGGTCTGGATCAGCGCCGTCGTGCTGCGCAGGAAGCCCTCCTTGTCCGCATCGAGCACAGCAACGAGCGACACTTCCGGCAGGTCCAGCCCTTCGCGCAAGAGATTGATGCCGATCAGCACGTCGAACTCGCCCCGCCGCAGGTCGCGTAGGATTTTCACGCGCTCGAGCGTTTCGATTTCCGAATGCAGGTAACGGCAGCGCACTCCGACTTCGGAGAAATACTCCGAAAGATCTTCCGACATGCGTTTCGTCAGCGTGGTCACGAGCACGCGTTCGTTCTTCTCTGCGCGCAAACGAATCTCTTCGAGCAAATCGTCCACCTGCCCCTTCACCGGCCGGATCTCCACCTCCGGATCTACAAGCCCGGTCGGGCGGATGACCTGCTCCACCACGATTCCGCCGGATTTCGTGAGTTCGTACGGCCCCGGCGTCGCCGAGACATAGATCACCTGGTTCGTGCGATGCTCGAACTCCTCAAACGTCAGCGGGCGGTTGTCCAGCGCCGACGGCATCCGGAATCCGTAATCCACCAGCGTCTGCTTGCGCGAGCGGTCGCCGTGATACATCCCGCGAATCTGCGGCACCGTCTGGTGCGATTCGTCAATGAACAGCAGATAGTCCTGCGGCACGTAGTCCAGCAGCGTCGGCGGCGCTTCGCCCGGCAGGCGCCCCGATAGATGCCGCGAATAGTTTTCGATGCCGTGGCAATAACCGATCGTGCGCATCATCTCGATGTCGAAGTGCGTCCGTTGCGTCACACGTTGCGCTTCGACGAATTTTCCCTGCTTCTCAAGCTCGCGTTTCCACCATTCGAGCTCTTCCTGGATGGTCACGATCGCCCGTTCTCTCTGTTCGGCGGGCATCACGTAGTGCGTCTTCGGATAGATGGGCACGCGCGCCAGGTCTTCGCGCCCCGCGCGCGGCTCACCGGTCAGCGGATCGATCTGTCGCAACACGTCAACCTGATCGCCCCACATCTCGATCCGATACGCGTTGTCCTCGTAGGTGGGATAGATTTCGATGACGTCGCCGCGCACGCGAAACGTTCCCCGCCGCAGCTCTTC
Source organism: Terriglobia bacterium (assembly GCA_041478415.1). GTDB lineage: Bacteria > Acidobacteriota > Terriglobia > Acidiferrales > UBA7541 > Acidiferrum. The sequence continues at coordinate 8,831 of JBGOWC010000011.1, read as the reverse complement.
GCCGCGCTCATATTGGATTTCCACCAGCCTCCGCAGCAGCGCCTCGCGGGAAGTCTTCTGGCCCTTCTCCAGCATCACCAGCATTCCGTAATACGCTTCGGGCGACCCGAGGCCATAAATGCAGGAGACCGAAGCCACGATGATGACGTCGCGGCGCTCGAAGAGTGACCGCGTCGCGCTCATCCGCAGCTTGTCCAGCTCGTCATTGATCGTCGCCTCTTTTTCGATATAGACATCCGCGGCGGGAACGTACGCTTCGGGCTGATAGAAATCGTAGTAGCTGACGAAATACTCGGCCGCGTTCTCCGGGAAAAATCCCTTGAACTCGTGGTAGAGCTGCGCGGCTAGCGTTTTGTTGTGCGCGAGCACCAGCGCCGGGCGGTTGCAATGCTCGATGACCTTCGCCATCGTGAAGGTCTTGCCGGAGCCGGTCACACCGAGCAGCACCTGATGCTTGTCGCCGCCTTCGATTCCGCGGAGAAGCTGCTCGAGTGCCGCTGGCTGGTCGCCGCGAGGCTCGTAATTGCTGCGAAGCTTGAAATTCATGGGCAGGCTTCCCGGCGCGGCCCGCGCCGCGCACAGAATTTTTCATTATACTGCGCCAGGCAATCGGCAGGCGCGCTTGCCTACCTCGGGTCGCGGACTATCGTCAGGTTGGATTCGGTCTTGAGGTCGGCCGTGGATCGAACTTTTCGCGCCCCGTCGGCGGTCATGATCGCCACGTCGCTCGACTGCCACCCGGATTGTGTCGCGCCAACCGTCAATCCGGTGCGCTGCGAAATCCGTAGCAGCACTTCGCTCGCGCCGCGCGCAAATCCCTCGGTGCGCAGATTCTTTTCGCGCAACGCTTCGGGCGTCGGATCCTTCCGCGCCCCTTCGCGTGTGAGCAGGCTCCGCGTCTGAATCACGGCGCAAATCTCCACCGGTATCTGCGCGTGCGCCGCGCGGTCCTCCGCGAAGCACGGCTCATCCCGCAGATAGCGCGACTCGCGCACCCATCTCAGTCCTTCAAGAGGGATCGCCGCGCCGATCGCTTGTTCCGCGCCCCATTTCTCCCCCGGCGCGATTCCCTTTTCCGGCAGAGTATCGGCAGCGAAGACCTGCGCGAATAAATCTCCCAACGCATCGGGTGAATTCGACGCGCCCGGTGCCAGCGCTGCGATGCCCGTGCAGTCCCGCACGCCGCCCGCGCCGCTCATCGTGCATTCAAATGATTTTCCTTCGAGCGCTGCGATTGCGCGGGGAATCTCGGCATCATCCCTCGCCGGATCGTCCGAACGGGATGTCGCTGTCACATGCTCATACGTCGTCCGCAGCCGCGCGATCATCCGCGCATCCGCTCCTCCAGAGCTGGGCTGTACGTCCAGGACCTCGATCCGCAGCGTCACGCTCACAGAGAGTTCTGCGTTCGTCGCTGTCACCGGACTCACGATCACGCTGGTGGTGCTGGTTTTCGTGGTGCTGTGAAATTCGGACTGGAAACGAACCACCTGCCCCTTCGTCAGCCGCGAAGCGAAAACGACGCGGGAATACTTCTTCTTGTCCGCGGAAAACGCAGAAACCATCGCCAGAATTACCACCAAGGCCATCGCGAGCAGGCGGAATCGTTTCATGGCAGACGGTGAATCGTCACCGTGACGGCTATTTTCGATGAAAACTGAGGCGGCTCTGGCAATCCTTCGACCCGCGCAAGCGTCCATGTCGTCGTGCGAGCGGCCGAACGAGTCGCGCTGAGCAGGCTTCCGTCGAGAAGGCTGACCGTCGAGAGCGATTCTGCAAAGAAATTTCCCCGCCGCGCTGCCTCCTTTGCTGTTTCTTTTCCGTCGCTCTTTTGTGCCGGGGGAATCTCTCCGGAAATGTCCTGCGTGATGTGCAGTATCGCCGCCGGCGAATCGCCCGCCGCTTCCATCCACTCGCCAGTCTCCGAGCCCTGCACGGAGACCCACGGCGGATTCTTTGCATGCGACGCGCGCTGCCATCGTTCTCCAAAGCGCAGCGGCTCGGCGGGCAGGATCACGCTGGGCCGCAGGGCGCGCATCAGCCAGAGCGTCAGCAACTTCGGATCGTCACTCTCGATCTCCCCCACTTCTTCGGGGTTCAGTTTCTGAATGTGGCCGTCTCTTCGTTCGCGGTAATGCAGGAGCGGCGGATTTCTCCAGCCCTCGCAGATGCGCTGCAGCTCTTGCTGCATCTTTTTCACGTCTTCGTCTGCATCCTGCGCTGTTGCGTAGGTCACGCTCGGCGCATCTCGGGACTCCTCGATTTCGGTGGAGCCATCGGCCGCCACGTTTCCGGTGCGGCGCGCCGCCATCCAACCCAAACTAGCCTCGGCCGCCTGCATGAACGGCTTGACGTAAGTCTTTGCCCCGATCGTCTCCGTCCGCACGCCGCGCAATTCGAGGCGCACAGTCATCTCCATCCGGAAGGACTCGTTCGCGCCGGGAGAAAATGTGCGCAGAAGCGGCTTTTCCTGCCCCCGCGCCGCCATTCCCGCCCCCGCGAAGATGCAGGCGAGAATAGCGTGGCGCGCAACTCGCGGAAAAATCATCTCCCGGCAATCTTCACTGGGTCTTTCCCGGCAACGTCTGCACTTCCACGATGGTGAATCGCCGCTCGAAGAAATCGCTCGCGGCGTGATACGCCTCCAGCCAGTGCCGGTGGAGCAGGAAGTCGTGGATATCGTCGGGGAAGACAAGCTGCTCGATCGCAACGCCTTTCTGTCGCAGCCGCGCGATTAGGTCAACGGTCTGCGTGAACGTCACGTTGCGGTCGTCATCGCCGTGGATGAACAGCACCGGCGAGCGCCACGTGCTCACCGCCGTCACCGGGGACGACTCGTGCGCCAGCCGCATGAATTCCGGCGCGATGTTCTTGCCGTCCCAATTGTCGGTCGGCCAGTCATGCACGCCATGAATGTCCACGCCGGCGGCAAATAAATCCGAGTTTCGCCCAAGCCCCAGCGCGGTGAGGTAGCCGCCGTAGCTTCCGCCCCAGAGCCCGATCCGCCGCGAATCCACGTCCTCGCGGCCGCGCAAGTACAACCCTGCCGCGACGACGTCCTGATATTCCGTCGCGCCGCGGCCCGCGCGGCCCGCCGCCATGCGAAACGCCCGCCCGTAGCCGATTCCGCTGCGGTAGTTCAGCGCAAGAACCACATACCCGCGGCTCGCCAGATACTGGTTCATCGCATACGAATTCGAGTAGTAGTACATGTAGTGCCAGCCGGCGAGCATCTGCCGGACGGGCCCTCCGTGCATGAAAATGACGGCGGGCCGCTTTTCGCCAGGCTTGCGTTTCAAAGATGGTTCAAAAATCTGTCCATGAATCTCAAACCCGTCGGTTGAGCGAATGTTCCAGGATTGCGGAACGACGAGACTCGCCGCAGGAAAATCCGCGGGCCACGTCTCTTCCGCAAGAGGTCTCGCATTTTTCGAGTGATCCAGCGTTCCAAGAAAGGGCCGCGCCGCGTGCTGCGCGTCGGAGCCAAAATAGACGAGCTGCTTTCCGTCAGCCAGCGCCAATCCGCTCCACTCAATTCCCGCGCCGGTTGTGAGCCTCTCCGGCTTTCCTCCGCTCACGCTCACGCGCCACAGATGGCGCCGGTCGGTGTCTTCGCAATTCGAGTTATAAACGACGGAGGCACTGTCCGCCGTGAAGGACCACTGCTCCACCTCGCAATTCCCCGGCGTAAGAAGCAACGGAGTCCCGCCACCAACCGAAATGGAATAGAGATGCTGCCAGCCATCCTGCTCGGACGCGAATACGAGCCGGTTCCCCGCGCCCCAGTGCAGCGCACCGCCGCCCGTCTCCGCCGCCATGAATGGAAATGATCCCTCGGCCGTCGCCGTGCTCTCCCAGATTTCCTTCGCGCTTCCGCTTGCGACTTCGGCCACCCAGATGGCCCACGATTGCGGCACATCGGGCGCGATGAAGTAGCCTTCGGGAGTGTCCCGCGCCGCCGCGGGCAAACGCACAAATGCGATGCGCTTCCCATCCACCGACCATTGCGGAAACGAGTCGCTGTCCACCGTCGGAGCGAGAAAGCGCACTGTCTTCGCCGCACCATCGTATACACCGATGAAGCTGTGATCGCCGCGCGCGGAAACAAACGCCAACGAATTTCCGTCCGGTGCCCACTCCGGGTTTCCATTCCGTCCTCGCGCCACGATCTGCACCGGTTTCGCCGAGCCGTCCAGCGGCACCATCCAGATCTGGCCATCGCGGGCGTAGGCCACTATCCCCCGCGAGGAAATCTTGGGCAAATGTCCGGCATCGAGCTTCCGCGCTTCTCCTCCGTTCAACGCAATGGCCCAGACCGCCTGCTCCGCTCCGGCCGGATCGCTCGTCGGATTTGGAAACTGTCCCGCGGCATTCTTGTCGCCGCCGCGCACGTAGACGAGCGTGTTTCCATCCTCGCTGAAACTCATTTCAACCAGTTCCTGACCGTCATCCTCGGCATACTTTGTGACTTGCCTCGCCTTGAACTCGGGTCCGTCGGCCGCCCAGATGTTGCGCCGCCCCTCCTGGTCAAAAACCCACGCCACGCGTTCGCCCGACTTCGATGCCGCCAGATTTTCCGGAAACGGCGCGCGCAGCACTTGCTCGAGCGTGAAAGGCTTCTGCGCAGCGGAACCCGATGCCGCCAGTAAGATCAATACGATTGCGAACAGCCAGCGAAGCTTCATCAAAATCCTCCTCGTCCTCAGCGATGCATCCTACGATTGACGCGACAATGAATCAACCAGCGGTTGTCACTGGACGTGCGTCTCAATGGAAGCACGCGGCGCCTCCAACGAGCCCGCGATCTTAAGAAAACGGTGCGGGCTGTCCTCTTTTCTGACTCGTTTCGAAGCCGCCAGCGTCCGGAATTGCAGGTCCAGGGTTCGCGCAAACGCAACAGCTCCGCTGGCTTCGATCTGCTCGCGTCCAGAGACGAGCCGAAGGGAGTCGAACGAGATCGCACCATGCCGAATCGCGAACTCCCCCTCGCCTGCAGGCCACTTCGATGTGCCCGTGCGCGGCGACCCTGCGGTCAGGCTTGCCCCTACGTCCCAGCCGCGAAATTCGATGCCGCGCAGTTGCACGCGCCCGCGGCCCTCCAACGTGCGCAACAGCTCTTCGCGGCCCACACCCTCGGTCGTGAGATGGATTTCACCCGACGCCATCCCATTCAAGCGATCCGCCAGCGCGCGGCTCGCACTCGTCGCCGCAGGCAAGTCCGCCAGGCGAATCTTCTCGAACACGGCATTCACCGCGTACCGCGGCTTCGGCAAAAACTGCGCGTTCACCGTACCGCTCACCGCGCCGCCGGCCCACTGCGCGGACGCGTCCTGCGCCATGAAATGAAGGTCCCGGAGAGACGCCGTTGCGCGCACTCCGGTCAGCTTCAGCCTCTCAATCGTGAGCTCCCCGACGCTGATCTCTCCCTCGGCACGGACTTGGCGGATCAATTCGCTTGCGCTCGCAGTTGCCCCGGCCCTCAGCGAATTCGATCCCAGCAGCGATGGCAGCAGCCGTTCGAGCCAGCCCGGACGCGCGCGGGGTCCCGTCCAGCGATCGAGCTCCGCAGCGTCCACGTGATCCGCGTGCAACCGAAACTTCCAATTCGTCGCGCCATCCGCCGGGGATTGTCCGCCCTCTTCGAGGTCCCCCGTCCACTCGGCGCCAAACCCCGCGACCGATCCCAGATGCGCGCCGCGTTTCCCCTCCCGCCACAAAAGTTGCGCGTCGTTCACCACCAAGGGTAGATTGAGCCCGACCACCTGCAATGCGCCCTTGGTCACATCAATGTGACCGCTGAGCTGCACACCTCTAGGGCTTCCCTGCCACGTCCACCGCAGCGAACACGCGGCGCTCCCTTTTAAGTCCCACCCCCGCTCGAACGGCCGTCCCAGTGCAGCCGCAATCGTCGAGATGTCCTGCACGCGGACAGCGCCTGCGTCGAACGCAAGCGTGCCCGTGCCGCTCTCGAAGTCGTGCGACGCTGCCATTTGCGCGGAATTTTCCCGCAGCTCGGGCGGGCGACTTCGTCCGCGCCCGGCCTGTTCTTTTTTCGCACTGGGCGCCGCAGCCGGCTCGAGCGAGTTTCCCAGCGAAATCAGCACGGGCTCGAGCGACATCCGGTTCAGCGTCCTCCCGCCTTCAAACGCGCCGATTCGCAGCGGTTGCTCCAATGCCGGCACGCGCAACGATCCGCCGCTGCTCGAGAATGCCACTTGATTCCAGGTGATCGGCCACCCGCTCATGCTTGCCGCGCCCGTCAGGAAACCCTGCGCCTCCACGCCCTCGGAAACATTCCCATGAAAACCGCGATACCACGCCAGCAAATCCGCAGCCTGAATTCCCGCCGAATCAATCCGCAGCTCGAACGAGGGACTGGCGCTGAGCGCAAGCAGCGCCTCGCCCTGCGCGTTCGACCTCGGTGTCTCGACCCGCAGCGCTGCGATGCGCACTTCGTTCGCGGAAATATTCCAGCGGCCGTCGAGCAGGAGATTCACCGAAGGGTTATCGCGGCGCTCGGTCAGGTCCCAGCGGTGAATCTGCCGCGCGCGCGCCTCCATGTGAAACGTCCACTCGCCCGGCGAAGACCCGCTCCGCGCCACGCCATCCACGACCGCTTCGCCTCGCAGCCCGAAATCCTGCCCGCGAGCCAGGCGCACCAGATCGGCGAGCGAAGCCGCGCCCCAGTGCAGGCGAATCTCCGCCGGCTGGAGTCGTGCCGACGTTCCCGCAATATCGCCGCGAACCGACAGCGTGCCCGCGGCCTGCAGGGACGCTCCGCTTCGCCAGGGCTGGGCTTCGAGCCGGAGCGTCCAGCGTCCGGGGGCAATCTGCTCCACGCCCCCTGAGACGCCGACGAATGCAAAAGGCAGCTTTTCGGTTTCACTTTTGAAATTGATGCGTCCGTCTTCGAATTCGATGCGATCGAGACGGCTGGCGGCAACAGGCAGCGGCATGGGACCGACCATCGGCGCCGCGCGCCCTGCCGCTCCTCGCGTCGGCGGAAGCCACCGTTCGAGGTTCCACCGTCCATCCGAGTCGCGCACCAGATTCAAACTGGCTCTCGTGAACGAAAACGTGCCGAACTGGATCCGGCCGCGCAGCAAACCGCTCCAGTGCAAACCTGCCGTGACGCTTTCCGCTCGCAAAAAATATTCGTAGCCGAATGCGGGATCTTCTCCAACCGTGACGCTCCTCGCTTCGATCCGCGGGCTCGGGAGAAGTTGCAAAGTGAAGCGCCCCACCTCGACGGGCCGCCCGAAGGCCGACTCCAGATGCACGGTCAGGTAGCGGCGCACGCGCCAGGTTTGCAGCAAGCCGTTGGCCGCGAGGTCCACCGCCGCGAGGGCCAGCAAGAGAATCCCTGCGCGCCTCAGCCATTTTTTTCGTTTCATGACGATGCCCGGAAGTTTGGCAAACTGAAGAGGAAAAGGAAAGCGATCCGCGCTCAGCTAGTGCACCGTGTGGAGCATGCGGCTCCAGCGCGTTCGCGCCGGCAGGTGGATTAGCGTATCGAAAACGCCCGTCAGCCGCGCCCAGAAACTCGTTTCGCCGTAATCCGCGCTCGTCGCTTCCACCGACCAGTAAATCAGGAAAGGCCGCCCCATGATGGCCTCGCGATCCACGAAGCCCCAGTAGCGGCTGTCGAGGCTTCGGTCGCGGTTGTCCCCCATCGCAAAATATTTTCCGGGAGGCACGACGATTTCATCGGCGACAACGAATTGCTTCAGCTCGCGCGCCCACTCCGGCTGCACCGATCCGGGAATGAGATGGTATCCCGGCGGCGGAAAGCTGTAATTGAAGGGATCGTAGATCGCGGCGGGATCGTGAACGACGTACGGCTCATCGAGCAGCTTCCCGTTGATGTACACCTGCTGGTCCACCACCTTCAGCCGGTCGCCGGGCAGGCCGATAACCCGCTTCACAAAGTGCTGGTGGTCCTGAAAAGGATATTTGAACACGATGATGTCGCCGCGCTTCAGCCCCCGGTACGGCAACACCTTTTCGTACCACGCGCCACGCCCGCCAAAGAGAAATTTGTTGACCAGCAAATGATCGCCGACCAACAGAGTGCGTTCCATGGATTGCGAAGGAATCTTGAAGGCCTGAACGATGAAGCTCGTTCCAAACAGCGCCAGAATCACCGTAACCAGCAGCGACTCGAGATACTCGGCAATCGTCGTCGGCTCGCGCCGGTGTTCTTCTTTCCGCTCCGCTTTGGCTTCGAGCTCTCCCGCCATGCTGTCCTATCCCCTCGCTTCGCTCGCCACGAGGCGCTCCAGCGCCTGCCGCGCCGCCTGTTGTTCGGCGTCCTTCTTCGTGTTTCCGCTGCCCTCGGCTAGTCGTTCGCCGTTCAGCCAGATCTCGACCATGAATTGCTTCTGATGATCCGGGCCGCTCTCTCCTACCGTGCGGTATTCGGCTGGCGGACGCCCGCGCCCTTGCAAAAATTCCTGCAGAGCGGACTTGCGGTCAGACTCGGCGAGCCCCTCGCCCCGCCCTTCCAGCGTCTCTCCGAGGAGGGTGCGCCGCAGAAATTCCCGTGCGGGCTCGATCCCTCCATCTAGATAGATCGCGGCGAGCACCGCTTCAAACGCATTCGCGAGGAGCGCGGATTTCTCTCGGCCACCGGACTTTTCCTCGCCTTTTCCGAGCCGCAGGTGGCCACCTAGATCCAATCGCCGAGCCGCCGCTTCGAGCGAGCGCCCATTGACGAGCCGCGCCCTGCTCCGTGAGAGCTGCCCTTCGCTCCACTCGGGAAACGATTGAACCAGCGCTTCGCCCGCTATCAATCCCAGCACGGCATCGCCAAGGAACTCGAGCCGCTCGTT
>JBGOWC010000301.1:0-3272 GCA_041478415.1 Terriglobia bacterium | reverse complement strand
CTGGTGGAAAACCGCGCCGCCGAATCGCGTGTTCGAACCATCCTGAAAAAGTCCGGCGCCAATCTCGATGCCGTCGATTTTTCCCGTGTGCCAACCGATCGCGGCTGGATGCGCGACTCCGGCCCCATCTGCGTTCGAAACGAAGCTGGCGAAGTCGCATACAACCATTTCGTCTTCAACGGCTGGGCGAAATATTCGAATCATAAAAAAGACGCCGCCGTCGTCACCAAAGCAAACCAAAAATGGAAGCGCCGCGTCTGGCAACCGGAACACCAAGGCCGCCGCGTGATCCTCGAAGGCGGCAGCATTGACGTGAATGGCCGCGGAACGCTGCTGACCACCGAAGAATGCCTCCTTAGCAAAGTGCAAGAAAGAAATCCGGGTTTCACGAAAGAGGATTACGCACAAGTCTTCCGCGAATATTTCGGCGTGACGAATATTCTTTGGCTGACAAATGGAATCGCCGGTGATGACACCCACGGCCACGTGGACGACCTCACGCGCTTCGTCAATCCCACGACCGTCCTCACCGTCGTCGAGCACAACCCCTCCGACCCCAATTACGCGCCGCTCAAGGAAAATCTAGCGCTCCTGAAAACGATGAAGGATCAGGACGGCGCTCCGCTCCGCGTCGAGACGCTGCCGATGCCCGATCCCGTTTTCTTCGACGGCCAGCGTCTCCCCGCGAGCTACGCCAACTTCTACATCGCCAATCGCCTTGTCATCGTCCCGACCTTCAATGATGCGAACGACCGCATCGCGCTTAGCACCATTGCCGCGCTCTTTCCCGATCGCAAAATTGTTGGCATCCCCTGCCGCGACCTCGTCCTCGGCCTCGGCACGCTGCACTGCATGACGCAGCAGGAACCTGCTTCGCAGTAGCGCAGGTTTGCATTCGCTCGCACAGGATTGCATGAATGGCAGAGTTGGATACAATCGGTGTTCCCTTAGGAGGCTTCATGCTCGCCGCTCTCTATTTCAACCTGCTCCAAGAAAAGATCCGCAGTGTGTGGGTCACGCTTCCTCACGGCTTTATCGGCTGGCTGCTCATCGGCCTCCTTGCCGGCTGGCTCGCCGGGAAAATATCTCGCGGGCGCGGCTACGGCTGCATCACCAACGTTATCCTCGGCTTGATCGGCGCCTTCCTCGGCGGATGGATCTTCGTGAAGCTGGGAATCTTTGGCGGCGGCTTCTTATTTTCGCTCGCCGCGGCGACGGTCGGCGCAGTTGTGCTTGTCTCCCTTGCCCGACTTTTCTCCGGCGGCTCCGACCGTTAGCGCAACTCACCAACTGCTCCGCTGTGATACGATGGTTGGTTACATGACGGAGACAAAGCCTCTTTGAGCAAGCCCACGCCTTCTCTCACCGCGATTCCACTCGGCGGACTCGGCGAATTCGGTATGAACATGATGGCGCTCCGCCTCGGCGACGACATCCTGGTCATTGACGCCGGCATGATGTTCCCCGAATCCGAGCTCCTCGGCGTGGATCTGGTCATTCCGGACATCACCTATCTCAAGCAGAATCGCCAGCACGTCCGCGCCATTGTGCTCACCCACGGCCACGAAGACCACATCGGCGCGCTCTCCTACATCCTGCGCGATCTCAATGTTCCCATCTACGGCACGCGCTTCACTCTCGCGCTCGTCAAGAAACGCCTCGAAGAAGCCGCTCTCCTCGGCTCGACCACTCTCCGCGAAGTTTTACCCGGCAAAACGATTGAGATCGGTCCCTACGAAATCGAATTCATCCCCGTCACGCACAGCACGATTGACTGCGTCGCGCTCGCCGTGCGCACGCCGCTCGGCGTCATCATCCACACCGGCGACTTCAAGATCGACCAGACGCCCGTGGATGGCGTGCCCTTCGACCTGCACGCCTTCGCGCGCTACGGCCACGAAGGCGTTTTGGCTCTCTTCAGCGATAGCACCAACGTCGAGCGTCCCGGCTTCACGCCGTCCGAGCGCACCATCGTCCCGCGCATCGAGGAGCTGTGCCGCTCCGCGCCGCGCAAAGTCGTGCTCTCCTGTTTCGCATCTTCGATCCATCGCATCCAGCAAGTCATCGAAATCGCCCAGCGCGTCGGCCGCAAAATCGCCTTCGTCGGCCGCAGCATGGTGGACAACGTCGAGATCGCTCACTCGCTCGACTGCCTGCGCATCCCGGACGGCATGGTCGTCCGCCCGCAGGACATCCGCGGGTTCGACCAGAAGCGCCTCATCGTCCTCGCCAGCGGAAGCCAGGCCGAGCCGATGTCTTCCCTTTCGCGCATCGCCGTGGACAATCACCGCTTCGTCTCCGTGGACGAAAACGACACCGTCATTCTTTCGGCGCGCATCATTCCCGGCAACGAAAAATCCATCTTCCGCATGCTCGACCACATGTTCCGGCGCCGCGCGCTCGTTTATTACGACAACAGCGGCGGCACGATTCACGTCTCCGGCCACGGCAGTCAGGAAGAGCAGAAACTTATCCTGCAGCTCGTCCGGCCAAAATATTTCATCCCCATTCACGGGGAGTACCGGCAGCTTTTCCGGCATGCGGCGATGGCGCATCAGCTCGGCGCGGTGTCGGGCGAGATTCTGCTCATCGAAGACGGCCAGCCCATCGAGTTCACCGCGGCCGGCGCCTACCGCCGCGAACCGGTTACCGCCGGCCGCGTTCTCGTGGATTCCGGCTCACTCGAGGAGATCGAAGAAGTGGTCATCCGCGACCGCAAGCATCTCTCCGAGGACGGCATCGTCGTGCCCATCATCGCCATTGACAAGCACACCGGGAAGCTTGAATCCCAGCCGGAAATCGTTACCCGCGGCTTTCTCCCCAGCGACAACGGTCAGGAAATTGTCAACGGCGCCCGCGACGTCATCCTCCGCACCGTCGAACAATCCAATGCTGAAGAAAAAACCGACTGGGGCGTCATCAAGGAAAAAATTCGCGTGGACCTCAAGCGGTACATCAGCAAACAAACTTCCAAACGCCCGCTCATCCTCCCCGTTATTCTTGAGATTTGATCATTTTGTAGCCGCAGTATTCAGACCGCGGGAGTTTTCTGTTTTGTTTAGCGTGTGAGACAATTCTTTATTCCGTGTATCAATGACCCACTCGCCCGCAACCTCTTCTTCCGCTCCCACACCCTCCCGCGCCGCCGTCGCCTTCATCTTCGTCACCGTCGTCCTGGACATGCTCGCCTTCGGCATCATCGTCCCGGTTCTTCCCAAGCTCATCATTCAATTTGAATCCGGAGACATCGCCCGCGCCGCGTACTTCGCCGG
>JBGOWC010000202.1:0-4565 GCA_041478415.1 Terriglobia bacterium | reverse complement strand
CCGCCCGCCATCGCCAAGCCTTCCCCGGAACTTCTCGGCGATCTCTTGTTGGAACTTCAGCGTCCCGCCGACGCGCGCAAGGCGTTTGAGGAATCCCTCGCCCACACTCCGCAGCGCGTCGCATCGCTCCTCGGCCTCGCGCGCACGCAAGCTCTCCTCGGCGATCGGGCCGCAGCCGAGCAGACCGAAGCCACGCTCCGCCTCATCCTCCGCCGCTCGGACCATCCGCCTGCCGATCTGCGTTCATCCCGGCAATAATTTCGGTCGCGCGGCTGCGGACGCGAAAGCGGAACGGGACTATGACCTTCTAGTTGAAATAGCGGAACGTCTATCTAGGAAGCCGCTTCGGAAGAAGCCGGCTGGGCGGGTTCGGCGGATTCCGCCGGCGGGGAATTCAACGCCTCATAGCGTGCGGCAAGAGCTTCCGCCAGCATGTCCACGAGGAGTTTCGCGCCGCTGCCATCCGGGTCTTGTTCGGGATTGTATTCGGCGACGTCGAATCCAAGAAGATTCTTGTGCGCGACGAACACGCGCAGCGCTTCGCGCACTTCCGCGGCGCGGAAGCCACCCGAACCAGGAACAGGGACGGCGCCGAAATCTTCCTGCGCGATGACGTCGGTGTCGAAATGCAGCACGAATTCTCGCGCGTCGGCGTGCATCTCAGCGAGCGCGTGCTGCGCCGCCGCGCTGACGCCCGCGCGCTGCGCCTCCACGGCAAGCACGCGCCGGATCGGCGACCGGTTCATGAATTCCTGCTCCGGCGGATCGATCCGCTCGAGTCCAAATAATGTGATGTCCGGCTCGCGCACCAGCGGCGGCTCACCCCAGAAGCGCACCAGCTCCGCGGCGCCGCGGCCGGTGAAGTGCGCCACAACCATGCCGTCCAGCCGGCCGGAGGGCGTCGTCGCCGGCGTATTCAAGTCCGCGTCGCGGTCGAGCCAGAGAAGATTCACGTGCTTGTAGTAGCGCCGCGCCCCCGCCACCACGGCCATGGCTTGCACGCATTCGCCGCCGAGAACAATCACCAAGGCGCCTGACTTCATGGCTTGCTCGACGCGCGGCCGCAAATCGTTCAATCCCGCCACCACTTCCGCGGCATTGCGCGAGCGCGGATGCTCGTCATCCGTCGCAAAAAGACGCGGGGCGCAGTCGCCCATGTCCGTCACTTCGTAGCCGATGGATTGCAGGCGCTCCGCCAGTCCCGCGGCACGCAACGCCCCGGGAGCCTTCTCGAGGCCGGGTGCAAACGCCGCGGCGCTCGATGGCGCGCCTATCAAGGCAATCTTCTTCGGCTGACGGACGATCCTGACCGCCAAGTTTCTCTCCTTGATTTTAGGGCTACCCGCTGACCACGCCTGCCCGAAACTGCTTCCCCGTCAATCCATCTTCTTGCGGACTTTTCGTCCTCTCACTATCTTCGCGGCGCCGGCGCGATGGTCGCCAGCTCCGGCGGCAGCGTGAAGCGCACATCCTCGCGAATTAAGTCCAGATCACGCTGGTCGGTGAAGCCGAATTCGGCCAGCCGCTCGCTCACCTGTTCGACCAAAACCTCCGGCGCCGACGCCCCGGCGGTCAGTCCGATGCCTTTCACCCCTTCGAGCCATGCCGGATCAATGTCCCGCGCCGCATCAATCAGCTTGGCAGGCACGCCGCGGCGCTGCGCGACTTCCACTAGCCGGTTCGAGTTCGAGCTGTTGGGCGAGCCCACGACCAGAATCAGGTCGACGTCATTCGCCACCTGCTCGACCGCTTCCTGCCGGTTCTGCGTGGCATAACAGATGTCGTCGGATGCCGGCCCGATGATCTTCGGAAATTTCTGACGCAGCCGCGCGACGATTTCCTGCGTATCGTAGAGGCTCAGCGTCGTTTGCGTGAGAAATGCCAGCTTGTCCGGCTCATCCACTTCGAGCGCGTCCACGGCCTCGACCGAATCCACTACAATCGTCCGCTCCGGCGCCTCTCCGGACGTTCCGACAATTTCCTGATGGTCCTTGTGGCCGATCAAAATGATGGTGCGCTTTTCGCGCGCGAATTTCAGCGCCTCGAGATGGACTTTGGTGACCAGCGGGCAGGTCGCGTCAATAACGCGCAGCGCGCGCTCTTTGGCTTCGCCCCTCACCGTAGGAGGCACGCCGTGCGCGCTGAAGACCAGCACCGCGCCGTGCGGCACTTCGCCGAGCGTTTCGACGAAAATCGCGCCGCGCCGCCGCAACTGCTCCACCACGTAGGTGTTGTGCACGATCTCGTGGTGCACGTAAACCGGCGCGCCGTACGCTTCGAGCGCCAGCTCGACGATGTCCACCGCGCGCACCACGCCCGCGCAGAACCCCCGCGGCCGCACCCGCAGCAGCACCTTCCCCTTGCCATTTTCTGGCTGCAAGTTGCTCATAGGTGTAGTGTAAGAACGCTTCATCTTACCCCAATCGAAGCGCTTCCCGCCATATTCCTGCTCCAGTGACTTGCTCATCTCGGCGCGTGGAGTATCCAGCACCCGCAAATTTGCCGAGAACGCGGCGGTGCTATCATCGGAATTGGCGCGGCCACTGGAAGTGGACGCTCGCGGGCGATCACGCTTTCACGCCCGGCCGCCCCTATCCTGCGCAGGAAAAATGATCGATCCCAGCGACTGGCTCCCGAAATCCGTTCTGATGCTCCGGAACTACTCCCGGCGGGAGTTTTTCTCGGACCTCGTCGCCGGAGTCACCGTGGGCCTGGTGGCGCTCCCGTTGGCCATGGCGTTTGCCATCGCCTCGGGAGTCAAGCCGGAAGCGGGCCTGTACTGCGCCATCGTCGCCGGATTCCTGATTTCCGCCCTCGGCGGATCCAAGATGCAGATCGGCGGACCCACCGGCGCTTTCGTCGTTGTCGTCTCCGGGATTGTCCTGCACCACGGGATTGACGGCCTGTACATGTGCACGGTGATCGCGGGCGTAATTCTCGTTATCCTCGGCTCGACCGGCCTTGGCACCGCCGTCAAGTTCATCCCCCGCCCCGTCGTCGTCGGCTTCACCAACGGCATCGCCGTCATCATCGCCAGCACGCAGATCAAGGACTTCTTCGGTCTCAAAATTGAAAAAGTGCCCGGCGACTTCCTCGGTCGATTGGAAGCATTCGCCCAAAATTGGAAGACCCTTTCTCCTCTAGAGACATCGCTCGCCTGCGTCGCGCTGGCATTGATTCTGCTCTGCGCGCGCTTTCTGAAGCGCATTCCCGGCTACATCGTGGCTCTTTTCGCCGGAACGCTGATCGTGTGGGTGCTCAAGCTTCCGGTTGAAACGATTGGATCGCGCTTCGGAGGTATCCCCCCGGGCCTGCCGCATCTGCACATGCCGCAATTCCGCGCCGAGCTCATCCGGCCGCTCATTTCTCCGGCGATCACCGTTGCGATCCTGGGCGCCATCGAATCGCTGATGTCCGCCGTGGTCTCCGATCGCATGACCGGCGACAAGCACAATCCCAACGTCGAGCTGACGGCACAGGGCCTCGCGAACATCTTCTCGCCGCTGTTCGGCGGCCTGCCCGCCACCGGAGCCATCGCCCGCACGGCGACGAACATCCGCTCCGGTGCGAAGACACCCGTCGCCGGAATGATTCATGCCGTGACGCTGCTTGCCGTCCTGGTCTTCGCCGCTCCGCTCGCGAAGCTCATTCCGCTTTCCGTCCTCGCGGCCATTTTGTTTGTCGTTGCGTACAACATGGGGGACTGGAGCGAGATTCCCGAGCTGCTGAAGCTTTCCAAGCTGGAGATCGGCACATGGCTTCTCACATTCGCGCTCACGGTGTTCGCCGATCTCACCGTTGCCGTCGAGGCGGGCATGATCCTGGCAGCGCTGGTATTTATTCGAAAAGTCACCCTGACAACGACGGTCTCCGAAGTAACTCCGGAATATGTCGAGGAAGGGCGCGCGCACATCCTGCAGGACAAGGAAATCCCGTCCTACGCCACCGTTCTCCGCATTCACGGACCGTTTCTCTTTGGCGCGACCGACAAACTCGATGACATTGCGGCGCGCATCTCCGAACTGCCTCCCGTCATCATTTTGCGTTTGCGGAATATGACGGCGATTGACGCCACCGGCTTGCAGGCGCTCGAGCAGTTTGCCGACCAGGTTCACCGTTCCGGCCGCGGACTGATTCTCTGCGGCGCGCCGAAGCAGCCCGCGCGCCTGATGCAGCAAGGCGAATTCGAAGAACACGTCGGCCGGGAAAATATCTGCCAGAACATCGCCCATGCCATCGAACGCGCCGAGCAGCTCCACCGCGAGATCGCGGCGACCGCGTCCACTGGTTCTCATTGACGACTTCGGTTCGTCGCGCTCCAGATCTGAATACAGGGGAGAGGTCCAGGCCGGGAGGGTTCCCGCCTGGTGTACGCACATGCCATAATTCTGGCTGGCCAAACCCAAATGAGCGGACGAATGCACCGGGCTTCAAAAAGCGTGCCGAGCGGCACCCGCCGACAACTAGCTTCCGCTCTTGCTTCGGCGGGCCGAGAGTTCTACACCCGCGGCTGGGTGTTCGGCACGAGCGGAAATTTCAGCGCGCTTTTGCGCCGCGAGCCATTG
>JBGOWC010000249.1:0-3923 GCA_041478415.1 Terriglobia bacterium | reverse complement strand
TTCGATTCGCGATTCCGCGTGTCCGGAAAATATTGTCGAAGGCGGCGCAAGAAAATATCTGACCAAGGAGTGGATGAACTCTCTGCGGGTCTCCTTCTCCTGGAAACGCGGAGTGCATCTGCGCACGGTGGGTGCGGTCCGAGACAAAACGCTCTCCGTCGAGCGCGTCAAGCCTCCAGTTGTCGTCGGCGTGCCGGAACAACCCGAACGCTTCGTCTGGACCTACAGCAGTATCGTTGAGACTCGCGGCGTGCCGCTCACCGATCATCTCGTGATTGTTCTGCGAACGCCGGAAGGAAAAGTCGTTGCCCGCGTCGCCGCGCGCATGTAGGAACCGTGAAAGACGAGCGCACAGTTGCGCGTGGATCAACGGCGTTGCAGGTCTTCAACAGCGTTCAGCAGCGCGTCAATGTCCGCGCGATTGTTGTAGTAGTGGCAGGAGACGCGCACGCCGCCAACCTGTGAAGTGTAGCGGACGGAGACGAGAATTTTTCGTTTGAGGAGCTGCTCCATCAATCGAACGTTTTCCGCCGCTGTCCCAACGGAAAATGTGACGATGCCGGCCCGCTTGTCCCGTTCGCGCGGCGTCAAGCACTGAATTTTCAGCCGGTCCAAGCTGTCGATGAGATAGTCCGTCAGTTCAAAAATGTGCTCCGCGATGTGCTGCGCGCCGAGCTCCTGAATCATCGCGAGCGACGCGGCAAGTCCGACCGCACCGGGATAGTTCGCCGTCCCGCCGGTTTCGTATCGCCGCGCCGTGTGCGTGAATTCATATTCGCGAATCGGTGATATCGAAGGCGTCTGAAAATAATTTCCCCAGCCTCCTTCGGGCGGCTCCAAGCTCAAATAACCCGCAATCGGCGGCCGCAATTTCGTCATCGCCTCGCGCCGAATGTAGAGCAGCCCGGTACCGAACGGCGCATTCAGCCACTTGTGCCCGCCGCTCACGAGAAAATCCACCGGCGTTTTCTTAACGTCCATGGGCACCGCGCCCAATTGTTGAATTGCATCCACCACAAGCCACACGCCGCGCTCGCGGCAGAGCCGGCTCAGCGCTCCCAGGTCGCACCGGAAGCCGTTGCTCCACTGCACGGAGCTGATGGCTACGACGCGCGTCCGCGGCGTGATGCGCTCCGCGATGCTCTCGATGCTGACGGCGCCCGCGCGGTTCGGCACGCATTCGAGCTCAATGCCTCGTCCTCTTAACTGCACCCACGGAATCGCCACTTGCATGAATTCGAGATCACAAAGAAGAACGCGGTCACCGGCTTCGAGTGGAATCGCCTGCGCGGTGATGGACAATCCGTGCGTGGTGCTCTCGACGAGAGCAATTTCATCCTCGTCCGCATTCAGCAGGCGCGCCACCGCCGGACGCGCCGCCGCGCGCAGATCGTCCATGGCGATGTGATGGAGAGTGGAAGACGGCTCCGGACAATCCCGCGCCATCTCGAGAAATTTCTGGATGGCCGCGACGGCGGCGCGCGGTGCCAGGCTCACGCACGCCGCGTCCAGAAAAACTTTGTCCTTCAACGCGGGAAATTGCTCTCGAACGGATTCGGAATTCATCAATCGGGATTCCTCAACACCGCAAGAGTGCCGGCAGCCTGTCTCACTGAATTGCGATCTTCTCCCCCATCATCAGTGGACGCTTTTTTGCGTTCCCGCCGGCACGACGCGCACGTCCTGGATGCGTGTGGTCATCACGCGATTGCCGAACTCGAGGAACAGGCCACGCGCCGCCACAATATCTTGCTTGATGGCGCTCCCGCCCCAGGTGCAGCCATTGATGGTGACGCGCTGCGGCGAGACACCTTCGCGATCGAACCAGCCGCCGGAAACCGCATAGCCGTCTTCCCCGAGCACGCAGATGGAGTACACGGAATTTTTCGTGGTGACCAGGACCCAGTCGCCGTGATGCAAATCCCGCTTGCGCACAGCTTCGAGCCGGCTTCCCTCTTCCGCCCTGGCCTGCAAAGTGTCCGCGCGAATCATCGTTTCGTCTTCGGCTCCATCATCGCCGGTTGGGCGCGAGGCGCCGCAGCTCCTCTCCCCAATTCACAATCACGACCACCTCGCTGCTGGCCGCGGTTTTTTCAGCGGGCCTTGTCAAAAGCAGGCGCCGCCCATCGGGAGCAACCGAATAGTTTTTGACGGCCCCCGGAGCGGGCGTCAGGTCGCTCACGAACTTTTGCGGCGCCCCTGCCTTGAAGGAAGGCTTTGTCTCGATGGGAACCACCATGATCGTGTTGCCGGCGCGATAGAAGAGCTTCTTCCCATCTCGAGACCACTGTGGCTCCAGCCCGTTGTCGAAAGCCGAAACTTGCCAACGCCCGCCGGTTGGCGGGTAGGGTTGCACGTAAGCGGCTCGCGTACCACCTTCGAAGGCGGTATAGGCGATGTAGTCGCCGTTCGGAGAGAACGCCGGGGAGAGTTCCTGCGCCGAAGCGGAAATGAGTGCTGCCGGTTTGCGATCTCCCCCGATGGAAACGGTCCAGATCCCGCCGTTCAGGCCCGCACTGGACCGGGGGGTGTAGGCCAGGGTCTTGCCATCGGGCGAGATGGCCGCATAGATGGACACATTGTCCTCAAGAAGGCGCTCCGCCGCACCGCTCCCGTCCGCTGGCTTCCAGTACAGGCGCTGCTCCGTCGCCTGGCCCTCGAGCGAGGTGAAAAAAATCACCCGCTTGCCGTCCGGGGTCCAGAAAGGCTTTTGATTTTGGGCCTCGAAGGTAAGGCGGTTCAGCGTATGGTTCGCGATATCGTAGATCCAGATGTCTTGCGTCTTGCCCTGCGGAATGCTCAGCGCGACGCGCCAGCCATCCGGAGAGAGACTCGCGTCTCGATACCTTCGCGCCGGCGCCTCCAGCATCTCAACCGATCCCCTTTCATCAGCCCACGCGAGCGCGCGCTCCATCCCGGCCGGAGCTCCCGCGACATACACCAGTGAGCCTTGGTCCGAGATGCTGAAATGTGAAGCGCCAGTGCTTGAATTGCCGTTGACACTCTGCAGCACCGAGACTCCCTGCCCCGTCACCTCCAGGCGCGCCAGATCGAACGGAGCGGCAAACAATTGCCCGCCGCGGGCGTACAGGAGATGACCGGTGGGGACGTACCGAGCCATGCTGGCACCCTGGAGGACGACCTTTCGCTTCCCGGTTGCGATCGAGACCGCATCTATTTCCGAGTCGTCGTAAAATTCGGGACTTTCCTGCTTGCCCATGGTGAAGAGGACGGTCTTGCCGTCGGGCAATACCTGCGGCCAACGATGCGTGCGCTCTCCGTTGGCGATGTCGAGAGACGTGAGCGGCTGGGGAGTCCCACCCACAGCCGAAACGCGCATCAGGCCGCTTTGCGTGTTCGGTGAGAGGTAGATATTTCCATCCGGCCCCCAGCTTGCTCCGCGCGTCGTCGTATCGGCGGCCACATCGCAAATCTTCTCCACGGGTCCGCCCGCGAGGGGCACTCTCTTCAAAGTCCCATCCGCGAAGAAAGCCAGCCACTTCCCATCCGGGGAGAAAGTTGGATTGAGCCCTTTCTCCGTCCCAGGAAGCGGAATTGCGTCCAGATGACTCAAGTCGCGCAGATAGATTTGAGTTTCGCCCCCACGGGCTACCACGTACGCGACGCGCCCGCCCTCGGGAGAGATGGCCACCGCTGGGTTGTCAACCAGCGCAAGGCTTCCCCCCGGCGCGGCGCCAATGGAGAATTCCACGAGTGGCTGGCCGGCGGGACCCCCTGGTTTCCACCACACCGCGAAGGCCAGCGCGATAACCAGCGCCCCGGCCAGTGCCCAGGGCAGCACGCGCCGCCACATCGGCTGAGGCCGGACAAGAGCGGCCCCGTCCGCAGCGGTCGCGTTCGATGGAGCGGAGAGCGATTCCCCCAGCGCGATGCGGCCATCCCCGATATCGCGGAGGCGCTGC